>JAJYCT010000316.1 GCA_021778125.1 Myxococcales bacterium | reverse complement strand
GCTCGACCAGTCGTACCTCGCCGTCCAGGGGCCGCCCGGGTCGGGCAAGACCACCGCCGGGGCCGAGCTCATCGTCGACCTCGTCGTCGACCACGGCTGCCGGGTCGGGGTCACCGCCAACAGCCACAAGGTGATCGGGAACCTGCTCGACAAGGTGGCCGAGAAGGCGCGAGAGCGCGGGGTGGTCGTGCGGATCGGCCAGAAGCCCGCCACCGGCGACGATCCCACCTGCCGGGACGCGCGTCCCCTGGTGGACAACGGCGGCCTGCGCGACGCGCTGGCGAACCGCCGGGTCGACGTCGCCGGCGCCACCGCCTGGGCCTGGTCGCGGGAGGAGATGGCGGGCTCGCTCGACCTGCTCGTGGTCGACGAGGCCGGCCAGGTGTCGCTCGCCAACCTGGTCGCCGTCGCACCCGCCGCCGACAGCCTGGTGCTCCTGGGCGACCCCCAGCAGCTCGATCAGCCGCTGAAGGGGAGCCACCCGCCGGGGGCCGAGCGGTCGGCGCTGGGGCACCTCCTGGGCGACGCAAAGGTGATGCCCGGGGAGCTCGGCCTGCTGCTCGAGTCCACCTGGCGCCTGCACCCCGACATCTGCGGGTACACGTCGGAGGTCTTCTACGACGAGCGGCTCTCGCCGGGGGAGGGGACCGGGCGGCAGGACCTCGACGGGCCCGGGATCCTGGACGGCACCGGGATCCGCTGGGTGCCGGTCGAGCACGCCGGGAACCGGAACATGTCGGCCGAAGAGGCCTCGCTTATCACCGGCTTACTCGCGGATCTACGCGGACTTGGCGGGACCTTCACCGACACTCACGGCGAGCTTCACGCGCTCTCCACCGCCGATGCGCTCGTGATCACCCCGTACAACGCGCAGGTCCGCGAGATCGCCCGGCAGGCCCCCGGCGTCCGCGTCGGGACCGTCGACAAGTTCCAGGGCCAGGAGGCGCCCATCTCGATCTACTCGATGGCCACGAGCTCCGCCGCCGAGGCACCGCGCGGCATGGAGTTCCTCTACAGCCTGAACCGCCTCAACGTCGCCTCGTCGCGGGCGCGCTGCCTGGCCCTCGTCGTCGCCAGCCCCGACCTCATCCGCGTCCAGTGCCGCACCCCCCGCCAGATGCGCCTCGCCAACGCGCTGGCTCGGCTGGTCGAGGTGGGGGCGGAACGCGGTCCCGCGCCGCCAGGAGGGAACCCACGTTGGGCCAGATCCATCCAGCGACATCGGCCGTCATAGGATCCCACAGGGAGGCGGCCGGCCAGTTAGTCCAGGTTCCGAAAGCCAGCGGCCAGCAGATACTCGAGAGTCTCTGACATCAAAGGGGTCGGCGGCACGTAGACGACATTCGCGTCGCGACCACGAGTCAAGAGGACTCGGTACGCATTCACTCGGAGCTGGAGCGGGTCACGGATTCGGTTGGCGCTTTGGTACCTCTTCGCCAGGCGATTTGTCCATCCGCCACCCTCGCGGATGAAGTCGGTCCCCCACGCGAGCAGGACTGCGTCGAGCTCGAGGCCCTGCGCCCCAAACTCTGTGACGCAGTCCCGCAATGTGCGGCAGGAACGCCCGAGGTAGTCGCCGTCGCCCTCGACGTACCACGGCCCGTACTGGAAGTGGTGCGCGAAACCACCCGTGTTGTTCATGACGCCGAATCGCGGCAGCTCCTTGTCCCGTGACGACGCCAGCAGGCCAAACCTCGCGTCGGGATCATCCCGATACCGGTCCCATAGGTACTGCTTCGCCACGTCGAGGTCCTGCGTGACACGAAGGTGGTAGCCGTTCTGCTCAAGATCCTCAGCGATTGCTCGTTGATTCTCGGTCGCGCGCTCGCCGAGGAGTGTCGCGACGAACTCATCGACGCGATGCGCGAGATGGAACCGGATCTCCGTATGCAGGTGAAGCGCGTCGGCCTGCTCGAACGCGGGCAGGCCCTCGAACACAGAGGCGACGCGCGGCGGGCCGTGGACGATCCAGTTGTCGGCGGCTGCTCCGTCGACCGCGGCACGCCACTGCTGGATGCCGCCCTCCTCGCCCGTGTGGATCTCCTGCCCCTCACCGATCAGCCCAAGCACGACGCACCACTCCGGCACGCGCTCGGCGAACTCCACGAAGTGCTCAGGTTCGGACCGACCGTCGCCTCGCGATCCGTGTTTCTCGGCGACACGTTCAGCATCCCAAGCGCGCTGGGCCTCGTCGTAGATGAGGACGTGCTCTCGAGGGATGAGCTCCGGGTGGCGAGTGTAGTGCTCGACGTAGTCCTTCACGCCGCGCACGAATGCCTTGCCGCCGCCTCCAGCGCCTCGGAACTCGTATTGCAGGACTTCGACGAGGGGGCCGTTGCCTGAGAGGTACAGCGCAGGAGTCGCCGGTTTGCCGTCCCCACGCGGCACCGCCAGGTCGTCGAGGAATCTAGCGTGCGCGACCTGGAGGCCAACGAGGGTCTTGCCTGCGCCCGGAACGCCCGTGAGAAGGATGAGGTGACGGGTATTCGTCCTAGCGGCGTCGTGAATGATGCGTGTGATTTCGTCCAGAGCGGGACGCGTCTCGGCCGCCGCACGATGCACCCGTCGGAGTTGCCCGCTCTCGAACAGCTCGCGAGCGGCCTCGATGATGGTGGGGAGTGGCGAGTAGGCTTCAGCGGACAAGAAGGCACGCGGGTCGATCCGGTCCCCCGATCCCGGCTCGTCCAACTCCTCCACGACCTCGTCGATGACATCCGCGCCAACGACGCGAACCCCGCCTGCCTCTGCGATCCGGCCCGCCGCGCGGGTCAGGACGAGGAGCGGGTGAACCGGTCGCGAGTGGCACTCCGTGTGATACGCCCGCAGATCGCGTGCATACGCCGCGGCCTGGTCGAGGTCGGCCAGCTCTGGTCGCGACTTCCCCTTGATCTCGAGCACGAAGACGCTGCCTGACGCGAGGAAGACGACGTCGGGTCGGCGGCGCTCAAGAGGCAGCTCGTACTCCAGAATCGCGGCGTAATCGGTCGTGTAGGCGTCATGGTCGATGACTTCGCCGACTTCGTGCTGGAGGCGGGGGATTGAGTCATCCCAGGCACGGACCTGCTGTTCGGACGCGTCCTTGATGAAATCCGAGAGAGATCCTCGAACAAGCAGCGCGGGCGCGCGGCGGAATTCGAGGAAGCCAGATGCCCAGCCGTAACGCGCGACATCCGAGGGCAAGGCGGCGGGACCCGGGGACGCGAGATCGCCAGGAGTCACGCGGGTGGGCTCGAAGACTGCGCGGCCGCGGGCGCACGCTTCTGGCAGTCCATGCAGAGGATCCTCCCGCCGAAACGGGGCTTGTTGAACCAGCAGAAGCGGGCGACGGTGATGGAGACACGCTCCCCGCACACGGCACACACGAGCCGCTGCTTCTGAGCTTCCTGCGTGGGTGAGGGCACTTCGCCGGTTGCGGTGGACGATATCTCCTGGGTGCGCGGGTCACGTGTCGCATGCTGAGGCTCGGGGCCGAGCCCGAAGCGGGCGGCCCAGTCGACGTGTGATGGCCGATGGAGTGCGGCCAGATCTCGGGCGAGACGCTCGAGGTCGGTAGTGCTGATCAGTCTGGCGAGGATGAGGGGATTCGCCTGATTCAGCTGCTTGTCGATGGTCTGCGCAAGCTGTTCGGCCTTGATAACTGTGTCGAGGCCGTCGAGTTTGGCCTCACGCCGTGGACGCGCGATGCGGGCCTCGTTGGAGACGAGGATGAGGCTTCGGTAATCGGGCTTGAGCGTGATCCCAAGGCGACGGGGCAGGGTGACGATCCCCGAGTCGAACAGGCGCCGCAGCGTCACGGTGTGCTTTCTGTTCTGCTCGACCGGCGAGGCCATGCCTTGTGCGCGTCCGTTCCAGTAGCGCTGCCACTCGCCGTGGTCGTTGATCGCGACGCCCTCGGCGAAGTGCTTGCTCTCGCACACCCAGAAGATCAGCAGCCGGCTGATCAGCAGGTGGTCGATCTGCGCTACGAGCCCGTCGACCTCGATGCGGAGGTCGTGCAGGACGGCCCAGTTCGGCCGGTCGCGACAGAAGAAATCGATCTCGTAGGCCGCATCGCGTTCGCCCCTGACCCCGGCGCGAATCGTCCGGATCTCCTGGTCGATGCGCTTGCGAGTTGCGCCGTTGACATCGGGCCGGGTCAGCAGGTCTGCGAGGGCGTCCAGGTCAGCCTGCTTGTCGTCGGCCGCTTTGATGAGCACCAGTCGAGCGCCTCCGCGTCTGCCTGTCGGTGGCCCAGGCTACACCGTTCCGAGATTGACTCGCAGTCAATTTCGGCGAGCCGCCCGTGCCACCCAACCTGGCACGACCCCGTCCGACACTCGCGGCATGCTCGTCGACTACCACTGCTTCATCAACCGAGACCTGCCGCTGGTCGAGCGGGGGTGCGGGTCGAAGGCGCCGTACGCGTCGAGGCGCGAGGCCCGGACGTACGCGAACCGGGGCGCGCGCCGGGACGGGAGCCTGCACCCGTACCACTGCGAGTGGTGCGGCGGATGGCACCTCGGCCATCGGCGGCGGGCGGCGTGATCGGGAGCGTGGCTCATGGCGCGTAGATTGCGGCTGCCGCGGCGGACGCGGCACCGATCGAGAGTGGCCCGAGAGTCCCGGCTCGACGACGGCCCGGCAACCACCGGCGTCCCTCACGTCGACACGGTGGGCACACTTGCGCATTCCGTGACCTGAAGATTACGCTTGTGCAGTGGGCTACGCGATCGAGTACTACGCGCACGGCCGCGAGGACCGGCAGCCCGCGGAGGAATTCGAAGACGCGCTCTGCAGTGACAACCCCCGCCTGCTCGGAAAGCTCCAGGGCGTGACCTCCAGGGAACGGACGGGAGAGCCGACGCCGCATTCGCGCCTGCAGCAAGCGAGCGGCTACTGGAACGACTATCAGCGGACCCGTCGTGTGAGTCCGGAGGTGCCGGAATGAGTCGGTTCGAACAGCGAGTGCGGCGGCGGGTCGAAGAGAGTCCCGACTACGCAGCCGGGTTTGGCGAGGGCACCGCCGAGTTCGACCTCGTTCAGCAACTCGATCGAGCTCGGGTCGAACGCCAGCTTTCCAAGGCAGACCTCGCCAGCCGGATGGGACGGGAGCGCGCGTTCGTGTCGCGCAAGCTGAATCACCCGCAGAACATGCAGCTCGACACGCTCACGCTGTTCCTGCGGAGCCTGGGCAAGCGCGCAGAGATCGTCATCAGCGAGGCGCGAACCGGCACCCCGACGCTGCGCGTCACGTCGCGAAAGTCACGGAGACGACAGGGCACGGTCCAGACCGACTCGTCCGCGCCATCCGGGCGGGCAGTGCGACCGAAGGCCCGGCAATGGCGTCGGGCTCCGTAATCGTCGCCGACCTGCACGCCATCTGCCGCGAGCGCGGCAGCCACCGATCGACAGCGGCTCAGCTCTGGCTCGATGATGGCCCGGGGCGCGGTCGAGCCGCAGCCGGCCTTCCGTGCCCCGGGAGCAGCAGCCGGAAGCCCAGCGCCCGGATCTTCTCGGCCGACGCCCGCGCCTGGTCCGGATCGAGCGACAGGCCCGGGTCGGGTGGCCGGATTCCGCCGTGCCGATCGCCCAGCAGCGCGTCGCCGGAGAAGACCACGCCGTCGTCCCGGCGCAGCACGATGCTGCCCGCGGTGTGCCCCGGCACGTGCACGACCTCGAGCCCGCCGATGCGGTCGCCGTCCCGGAGCCGGAGGTCGGCGCTCACCGGGCGGAGGTGGAAGAGCCGGGTGATGACGGCCATCGCGCGCCGCCCCTTCGCCGGCCGCTCCCGGCCCGCGAGCACGGGGGCGTCGAGCTCGTGGATGGCGACCTGCGCGCCCGTCAGCCGCTTGAGCCCCGCCACGCTCCCGACGTGGTCGATGTGCCAGTGCGTGAGGACGATCGTCCGGAGCTCGTCCGGCCGGCGCCCGAGCCGCTCGATGAACGCGAGGATGCGCTTCGCGTTCCCGGGTATCCCGGTGTCGACGAGCAGCAGGCCGTCGTCAGCCGACACCAGGTAGGCGTTCGAGATCCGCACGCCGTCAATACGATGGACGCCCTCGGCGACCTTCATGGCGGCATCATGGACCGTCACCCGTCGCGACGATGCGCGAGTGGACACGCAACCGCGCACGTTCGCGCGGCTCGAGGTCGAGGCGATCGGGCGACCGTCGGCTACCCGGTCCGCGGCGGCCCGGCCGACGTGATCGCATCGACCAGCCGGTCGACCCCGAACGCGTAGGCCTCGTCCACGTCGCCGCCCAGCCGGAAGGTGTCGGCCAGCTCCATGCTGACGAAGCCGTAGGCCCAGGCGACCAGCGTGCGCGCCGCCGGCAGCACCTCCGCCGGGCCCACGACGGCGGACAGCACCCGGAAAAGGACATCGACTGCCTCGCGGCCGGCGTCCGGATCCGGTCTCCAGGCGTCGGGCAGCGGGTCGAAGAGCAGGCGATAGGCCTGCGGTCGCGCACGGGCGAACGAGCGGAACGCGAGCGCGATCGAGCGC
>JAJYCT010000315.1 GCA_021778125.1 Myxococcales bacterium | reverse complement strand
GACTGCGGCATCGAGGACGCGGCCGGCGTCGGCGCGGCGGGCGAGGCGGCGCTCGCCGATGCGCTCGACGAGGCCGCGGCGGCGCCCGACGCCGGCGAGGCCGGCACGCTCGACGCCACGCCCGACGTCCTGGTCGAGGCGGGAGGCCCCACGTTGCTCCAGCGCTGGGCGCAGTGGCCGATGCCCAATCCGGGCGCCGCCGCGGCGCCCGGCGTCCCGGACGGCTCGCTCCTGCCCAACCCCATGGCCTACGAGGGCGGCGTCGACGCCGGCGCCGCCACGGTGCGCGACGCCGTCACGCACCTCACCTGGTCCATCGGCTCGTCCCCGCAGGCCTCGTACGCGAACGCGCAGGCGCAGTGCGCGTCGCTCGGCCCGGGCTTTCGCGTGCCCACGCGCATCGAGCTCGTCTCCCTCCTGGACTTCACGCGGAGCACGGGGGCCACGATCGATCCCGCGGCATTTCCCGGGACGTCGCGCGCGCAGTACTGGACCTCGTCCACGGTCCCGAACGACGCGGGGGCGCCGACGTTCTACTGGACCGTGGACTTCAGCACGGGTCTGGTCACCACCACCACGGGCGCCACCTTCGTGCGCTGCGTCGAGGGACCCTGATGCGCCCGCTCGCGCTCCGTGCCGCCGCCGCGGGGGCGGGCCTCGTCGCCCTCGTCTCGATCGCGCGCGCCGACGCGCCGCCGGGCCAGTACCGTGTCTTCAACCGAAGCGACGTGGTGATCATCGACAACGGGACGCAGCTCACCTGGCAGCGCGCCGTCGTCTACCAGGCGACGTCGTTCGCCGACGCGACGTCCTACTGCGCGGGGCTCGCGCTTAGCCAGACGCCGGGCTGGCGCGTGCCCTCGTACAAGGAGCTCCTGACGCTCGTCGACGAGTCGCCGCACACCGAGTACCCGACGGGCGCGCCGGTGCAGATCGCCATCGACGCCAGCGCGTTCCCGGGCACGCCGGTCGACCAGCCGTACTGGACCTCGTCGGTGTACCTGCAGGGCGCGACATCCGCGTACGCCGTACGCTTCTCGGACGGCGCGGGGCTGGCGGTGCTCATGGCGACGCCGGGGTACTACGTGCGCTGCGTGCACGACTGAGGCGCGCGCGCTCGCGCTCGCGGCGCCTCTCCGGTTGCGGCATAGTCTCGCGACCCGCATGACGCACGACGCGCTCCTCGCTCCCTGGACCGGCCCCTTCGGGGGCGTCCCTCCGTTCGGCCGCTTCGCCCCGTCCGACCTCGCCCCCGCGCTCGACGAGGCCATGGCGCAGAAGCTCGCCGACGTCGAGCGCATCGCGAGCGATCCCGCGCCGCCCACGTTCGACAACACGATCGCGGCTCTCGAGCGTGCCGGCAAGGCGCTCGAGCGCGTCGGCGCGCTCTACGGCGTCCACACGTCCACGATGAACGACGACGCCATGCAGGCCATCGAGCGGGCAATGGCCCCCAGGCTCGCCGCCCTCGACGACCGCATCGTGCAGAACGGGCCCCTGTTCCGGCGCATCGCGGCCGTATACGAGGCGCGCGAGACGAGCGGGCTCACGCCCGAGCAGAAGCGCCTCGCCTGGCTGCTCTACACGACCTTCGCCCGCGCGGGCGCGAAGCTCGACCCGGCCGCCAAGGCGCGCCTCTGCGACGTCCACCAGCGTCTCGCGGCCCTCTACACGACCTTCGCACAGAACGTCCTCGCCGAAGAGGACACGCAGAGCGTCCTGCTCGAGCACGAGAGCGAGCTCGCCGGCCTCCCCCCCGCGCTACGCGACGCGGCCGCCGCCGTCGCCGCGGCCGCCGGCAAGCCGGGCGCGTGGGCCATCGCCAACACGCGGTCGAGCGTCGACCCGTTCCTCGCCGCCTCGACCCGGCGCGATCTGCGCGAGCGCGTGTGGCGCATGTTCGTCTCGCGCGGGGCGGGCGGCGGCGCGCACGACAACCACGCCATCGTGGCCGAGATCCTCCGGCTCCGGGCCGAGCGCGCGACGCTGCTCGGGTACGCGACGCACGCGCACTGGCGCCTCGAGGACTCGATGGCCAGGACGCCCGAGCGGGCCATGGCGCTGCTCGAGGCCGTGTGGGGGCCGGCCGTCGCGCGCGTTCGCGAGGAGGTGGCCGACATGCAGGCCGTCGCCGACGCCGAGGGCGCCGGCCTCCGCATCGCGCCGTGGGACTACCTCCACTACGCGGACAAGGTCCGCAAGTCGAAGTACGACCTCGACCCGGACGAGGTGAAGCCGTACCTGCAGCTCGAGAGGCTGCGCGAGGCCATGTTCTGGGTCGCCGGGCGGCTCTTCGGCTTCGCGTTCGCCGAGCTCACGGACGGCCTGGTGCCCGTCGTCCACCCGGACGTGCGCGTCTTCCGCGTCACGGGCGAGGGCGGCGTCCACGTCGGCCTCTGGTATTTCGACCCCTACGCGCGGCCCGGCAAGCACTCGGGCGCCTGGATGAGCGAGTACCGGGCGCAGGCGCAGCTGGCCGGCGACGTGCCGGCGATCGTGTCGAACAACGCGAACTTCGTGCGTGGCACGCCCGGCGAGCCGGTGCTCGTGAGCTGGGACGACGCGCGCACGCTCTTCCACGAGTTCGGCCACGCGCTGCACGGCCTGTCGTCCCAGGTGACGTACCCGTCCCTCGCGGGCACGTCGGTCGCCCGCGACTACGTGGAGTTCCCGTCGCAGCTGCTGGAGCGCTGGCTGGCGACGCCCGAGGTCCTGGAGCGCTTCGCCCTACACCACGCGACGGGCAGGCCCATCCCGGCGCAGCTCGCGCGGAAGATGGCGCGCAGCGAGACGTTCAACCAGGGCTTCCTCACGGTCGAGTACCTGGGCAGCGCGATCGTCGACATGAAGCTCCACCTCGAGGGCGCGCGCCCGGTCGACCCGCGGGCGTTCGAGCAGCAGGTGCTCGAGGCGATCGGCATGCCCACCGAGGTGGGCATGCGCCACCGCACGCCGCACTTCCAGCACGTCTTCGCGGGCGACGGGTACTCGGCGGGCTACTGCAGCTACCTCTGGGCCGACACGCTGAGCGCCGACGCGTACGAGGCGTTCACGGAGGGGGCGGGCCCGTACGACGCCGCGGTCGCACGGCGGCTCGCGGAGACGGTGTTGCGCGCCGGCAACACGGTCGATCCGGCCGACGCGTACCGCGCCTTTCGCGGGCGCGACGCGGGGACGGGCGCGCTGATGCGGGCGCGCGGCTTCGCGCCGCCGCGGAGGCCGAGCGAAGGGTGGCGGCCGTAGACGACCTCGACGCTCATTGAAAGAAGGTCCAGCTGCCGGCGTCGGCTCCGGCATCACCGGTGCACTCCCGCACGGTGGGCGCCTGGCAGTTGGCGGACGACTCCGAGCCGGGCCAGTAGGTGCAGTCGAGGCCGACCGGGGCACACGGCCCCGTCGCCTCCGCGGTGCTAGCAGGCAGTGGGGGGCAGGCCGGTGAGTTGTGGAAACCGCAGTCCGGGGAAGCCTCGGCGCCGGCGTCGTCACCTGAGTCGGAGCTCGCGTCGGTCCCCGCGCCGCGCGTCGCCATGGTGCCGCCGCACGCGAGTGCGCACGTCGCAAGAAGGGCGGGCCATCTCATGGCGCAACGGTACGCGCTACTTGTCCTGGTCGAGGATGTGCATCTCGACGCGCCGGTTGTTCTGGCGCCCCTCCGGCGTGTCGTTGGTGTCGACGGGCCGCTCCGCGCCGTAGCCGGCGCTGGCCAGGCGAGCCTTGTCGATCCCGCGTTTGGTCAGCCACGTGACGACCGCCGCGGCGCGACGGGCAGGTCGAGCCCGAGGCGCAGCCGATCCCAGAGCACCAGGCTGCCGCCTACGTGCCCGAAGAGCTGGTGCTCGACGAGGTTGGTCCGGACCGACCCGTCCTGGTTGTAAAGGACGAGCGGGCGGTAGCCGCAGTCGAGGACGAGCCCCACGGCGGGCCGCATGTCGCCGCGCAGATCCAGCGAGTCGAGAGCGAACCAGTCGCTGCCCCGCTCGGAGGGATTGAAGCGGTCCAGCGCGAAGCCCGCCGTCTGCGCCTTCGCCTCCGGGGCGAGGGCCACAGTCGACGCGAGCACGCCGGGGAGCAGGAAGAGGAAAGTCGGACGCATGGTCATTCGTTCTCTCGAATGCTTCGTGAAGTGGTTATGGGTGTGCGGTGGGGTGGCTGCGACGCGTCAGGCGTCATCGTGGCGACGCCGCTTCGCCAGGACGAGGACGCCCCCCACGTGGCCTGTGCCCCGGGCGGCCGGTCCGCCGTGGTGATGAGCGGGGGCCTCGACGAGATCGTGTTGCTGCAACTTCCGGGTCTCGCGGCCGTGGACACGCGCCAGTCTCCGGGGCTCTTCGGGCACTCGGTCCTGGTGAACCACGCGGGCGACCGCGTCTTCACGCGCGACTCCGGGTTCCTCGACGCGTTCACCTACGACTCGAGCACGGGCGCGTTCGGGGCGGCGCCGCTCTTCTCGACCTCGATCGCGGACACGCTCGACTACGTGGGAATGGAGCAGATGGCGCTGCACCCGAACGACACGAGGCTCTACGTGTCGAAGCCCGGCGGCCTCGCCGTCTTCGACGCGAACGCGGGCGCCCTGCTGCGCACCATCCCTCTCGCCGCGGCGCACCCGACCGGCGTGTGCCTCACGCCGGCCCCCGCACCGAACCGTCCGCCGAGCTGCGCGCTGGCGGTGGCGAGGCCCGGGGCGATCTGGCCTCCGGACCACGCGATGGTGCCGCTCGGCGTCACGGGCCTGACCGATCCGGACGGCGACGCCGTGACGCTCACGGCCACGAGCGTCCTGCAGGACGAGCCGGTGCAGGCCCGTGGCTCGGGCTCGGGCCACCCGGCGCCCGACGCGATCCTCTCCCCGCTCCAGGTGCGCGCGGAGCGCGACGGCACGGGTGACGGTCGTGTCTACCACGTCGCCTCACCGCCGACGACGGCCGCGGCGGCACGTGCACGGGCGACGTGACGGAGTGCGTCCCGCACGACCAGGGCGGCGGGGGCGGCTGCGTCGACGAGGGAGCGCTGTACGACTCGACGAAGCCCTGAGCGCGAACGAGGCGAGGCGGCGCCGGGAGCGCGCTACGCTGGGCGAGATGCGCCCGCCGCGCGCCCCGCGAGGTCTCGCGTCCGAACGGCGATCCGGAGCGAAGAGAGCGCGATCTCGAGCGAAGAGAACCGGTGCCGCGGGTGGAAGGCTACCCAGCGGTCGGGTAATCCGTGTAGCCCTGCGGCCCCGGGGTGTAGAGCCGTGCGAAGTCCGGCGTGTTCAGCGGCAGGTCCTTCGCCATCCGCGTCACCAGATCGGGGTTCGCGAGCAGCGGACGCCCGAAGGCGACGAGGTCCGCCGTGCCCTCCGCGAGGGCCGCCTCGGCCTTCGCGCGATCGAAGCCGCCGCAGACGATGACGGTGCGCGGCCACGCCTTGCGCATCGCAGCCTTGAGGTCCGCCGAGACGGGCGGGGCGCCCATGGCCGAGTGGTCGACGACGTGGATGTACTGGAGGCCCGTGGAGGCGAGCTTCTCGGTCAGGTACGTGTACGTCGGGTCGATCTCCGCGTAGGGCGTCATGCCTCCGTTGACGCCGTAGGGCGAGAGGCGGATGCCCACCTTGCCGCCCCCGATGGCGTCGGCCACGGCCTGGGCGACCTCGAGCACGAAGCGGCAGCGCTTCTCGACCGAGCCGCCGTACGCGTCGGTGCGGACGTTGGAGGCCGGGTTGAGGAACTGCTCGAGCAGGTAGCCGTTGGCCCCGTGCAACTCGACGCCGTCGAACCCGGCGGCGATCGCGTTCCTCGCGGCCTGCACGAACTCGTCACGCGCCTTGCCCAGATCGGCCTCGGTCATCGCGCGCGGGACGGGGTGCGGCTGCTTGCCCGCCGCGGTGACCATCTCGCCGGAGGCCGCCACCGCGCTCGGGGCGACGACCTCGGCGCCCTCCGGCAGGTTGCGCTCGTGCCCGACGCGGCCCGTATGCATGAGCTGGACGAAGCTGCGGCCGCCCTTCGCGTGAACGGCCGACGTGACGGCCTTCCACCCCTCGACCTGCTCTGGCGAGTAGAGCCCCGGGATGTGGATGTACCCGAGCCCGTTGGGCGACGGAGACGTGCCCTCCGTGATGATGAGGCCCGCGGTCGCCCGCTGCCCGTAGTACTCGGCCATGAGGGAGTTCGGGACGTTGCCGGGCGCGCGGCTGCGCGTCATCGGGGCCATCACGACGTGATTGGCCAGGGTGAGCGAGCCGAGCTGGGCGGAGGCGAAGAGCGGGGAGGTCGACATGAGCAGGTGGCCATCCGATGCTCCGGCGCGCCGCGAGGTTGCACCCGGGGCGGATCGGGCCTCGAGTCCGACCGCGCGGACGACCTGCGAGGCTGGCAAGCAGCAACGCACGCGGCGTCATGGACCGAACATGAACACGGACAAGACCCGTACGCCGCGCGCCTGGCGCCCGGCCGCGCGGCGCTCCCGGGCGGCGGCGCGGCGACGGCCTGCGCGTCGCCAGGTCGATCCCGC
>JAJYCT010000314.1 GCA_021778125.1 Myxococcales bacterium | reverse complement strand
GGGCGACGCCCAGCCGCGTGCCCGTCGCCGGATCGAGCAGCGGCACGGTCAGCACGACCCGCGCCTCGCCCTCGGCGTCCGTCTGGGCCTCCACCGTGACTCGCAAGAGCCGGCCCACGCCCGCGCCCTTGCGCGCATGGGCAAGCGGCCGCTGCTCGCCGCCCTGTCCTCGGCGGGCCTCTCGCGCGCCGAGCAGCACCGCGTCGTCGACTCGCTCTCGAGCGCGCGCGACGTCGATCACTTCGACCCCAGGGACACCTTCGCCCTCGCGCGCGACAAGGCCACCGGGCGCGTCGTCGCCTACGAGCTGCAGACCTCTCCCGTCGACGTGTGGCAGGCCCGCGAGGACGTCGGCGGCGACGGCACGCCGCGCCTGCTCGCCCGCCGGCTCGAGCTCGAGAGCGAGCGCGTCGTCCTCCGCAAGGCCGTCCTCGTGGGGACCGACCTGCGCGCCTCGCTCGTCGAGGCGGGCCTCGCGCCCATCGAGGACATCCTCTCGATGCTCGACGACGCGCTCGACGGCCACGCCGAGCTGTCGGACCTCCGCCCGGGCGCGCGCCTGCGGCTCATCGCCACCCAGGAGCGCGTCGAGGGCAGCTTCGTGCGCTGGGCGTCGCTCGACGCCGTCGAGTACGTCCCCGCGGCCCCCGGCGCCCCGGCGATCCGCGTCTACCGCTTCGGCGACGAGGACCAGCGCCACGGCTGGTACGACGCCCGGGGCCGGCAGCCCACCCACGGCGGCTGGCGCTCGCCGGTGCCCTTCGCGCGCGTCATCTCGCCGTTCAACCCTCACCGCATGCACCCGGTGCTGCACGTCGTGATGCCGCACAACGGCGTCGACCTGCGCGCCTCCACCGGCACGCCCGTCTACGCCACCGCCGCCGGCACCGTCGTGGCGGTGGGCAACGAGGGCCCGTGCGGCAACCGCGTCGAGATCTCGCACGCCGGGGGCATCTCGAGCGTCTACTGCCACCTGTCGCGCTTCGCGGCGGGCCTGCGCCCGGGGCAGCACGTCGAGGCGCACCAGCTCATCGCGTACGTCGGGCAGACCGGGCGCGTGACCGGGCCGCACCTGCACTTCGGCATCAAGAAGAACGGGCAGTTCATCGACCCCATGACCCTGCGCATGGAGAGCGTGCGCGTCGTGCCCCGCGGCCACCGCGAGGAGTTCGATCGCCTGCGCGCGGAGCTCGACGCGCAGCTCGACGCCATCGGCCTGCCGTCCCCTCCGTCGTCGGCGCCGGCCGCGCCCGACCACCCCGAGGGCCCCGAGGGGGAGTCGCTCGAGGAGCCGTAGAGCGCGGGGCCGGGAGCGCACGGGGGCTCACACCCACCTTGTCTCCTTGCGTCCACGGTGAAGGTTTCCATTGATTCCGGAGGGCGTGATGCCATCCTGGACACGTGCGCAAGTGGCTTGTCCTGGGCTCGGTCGTCGCCTGCGCGGCGGCCCTCGCGAGTGGGTGCGGTAGCGGCGGCAACACGGGCAGCTTCGTCGGCGACGACGGCGGCCCGGACGGCGGCGGCGGATCGAGCAGCGGCTCGTCGAGCGGCGCGGGCAGCGGCGGCGTCGACGCCTCGGTCGACGCGACCTCCGGCTCGTCCGGCGGCTGGTTCGACGCGTCGCTGCTCGACATCGCCGTCCCCGACGCCTTCGCCAGGCTCGACGCGAGCGGCAGCAGCAGCGGCGCGGTCGACGCCGGCGACGGCGCCGCCGGGTGCTTCCCCGACGGCGTGACGTGCCAGGGCAACGTCGCGACCACGTGCAGCGGCGGCGTCTCGACGACGACGACGTGCACGGCGTCGCAGTCGTGCGTCAACGGCTTCGGCTGCGTCGTCTGCCAGCCCGGCACCGGCTCGTGCTCGGGCAACGTCGGCACCGCGTGCAACGCGGCGGGCACGGGCTACGTGACCAACAACTGCGATCCGGCGCTCGGTGAAACGTGCACCGCCGGCACCGGCACGTGCGCGGGCGACTGCGCCAACGTCGGCACGAGCTACATCGGGTGCGAGTACTACGCCATCACGATGACCAACTCGCTGCTCGCTCAGGGGACCTTCCCCTACGCGGTGTCCATCTCGAACACGTCGACGACGACGCCGGCGTCGGTCACCATCACCGGGCCCGGGTACTCGAGCGCGCCGTCCATTCCCGCGGGCGGCATCATCCAGGTCGTCCTGCCGTGGGTGTCGTCGCTGTCGATGAGCAACTCGAGCACCGTGCTCGTCGGGGGCGGCGCGTACCACATCAAGAGCACCGAGCCGGTCGCGGTCTACCAGTTCAACCCGCGCGACTACACCCTGGCCGGCGCGTACTCCTACACGAACGACGCCTCGCTGCTGCTGCCCGTCAACGCGATGACGCAGAAGTACTACGTCGTGACGGGCGCCACGTGGGACGTCTACTCGGGCACCGTCGCCGTCGTGGCCACGCAGGACGGAACGAAGGTCACGTACGCGGCCCCCGGAGGAAACACGATCACCGCGGGCGGCGGGCTCGGCGCCGGCGGCGGCACCTCGGCCACGCTCAACCATGGCGACGTGCTCCAGATCGCGGCGTCGCCGAACGGAAGCGCGACCGCCTTCGGCAGCGACCAGTCCGGCGCCCTGGTCACCGCGACGGCGCCCGTCGAGGTCTTCGGCGGCGTCGACTGCACCAACATGCCCGCTGCGGTGCAGTACTGCGACCACATCGAGGAGATCGTCCTGCCGTTCGAGACGCTCCGGGACGACTACCTCGTCGTGCGTCCGACCAACGACTACGCGACGCCGCGGCAGTTCGTGAAGATCGTCGGCACCGCCGCCGGGACGACGCTCACCTACGACCCTCCGATCGCGGGGGCGCCCGCGACGCTCGGGGCCGGACAGTCGTCCTTCTTCCAGGCGACCGTCGACTTCCACGTCAAGTCGAGCAGCCCGATCATCGTCGGCCAGTTCATGGAGAGCCAGAACAACTTCGGGAGCACCTGCTTCAACTCGCAGAACAACGCGCTCAACTGCGGCGATCCCGCCGAGAGCATCGCGGTCGCCACGGGGCAGTTCCGCTCCTCGTACCAGTTCATCGCGCCGCCGACGTACAACGAGAACTGGGTCAGCGTCATCGCGCCCAACGGGGCCACGGTGACGGTGGACGGCACCAACCACACGTCGGGCACCGCCATCGGCTCGTCGAGCGGGTACTGGACCTTGCCCGTGAAGCTGTGCAGCGGCAGTTGCAGCGGCGTCCACCAGGCCACGGGGACGGCGCCCTTCGGCATCGAGGTCTACGGCTACGGCGCGTACACGAGCTACATGTACCCCGGTGGCCTGAATCTGAACCGCTAGGCGCCCGCCTGCATCGCGTCCCCGGGAAACGCCGGCATCGTCGCCGCGGAGCCGCCGAGTGTCCCCTCCCGCCGAGCCGCGCGCGCTCGAGGCCCTCGCCCGGGACCTCCTCGGGCCCCTGCTCGACCTGGACGTGCCCTCGCGCACCGGCTGGACGCTGGTCGGCTGGGACGCCGAGGCCGGCGTGTCGCTCACGCTGGGCAAGGGCGACCGCCTGCTCCTCGTGGAGATCGAGCCCCGCGACGACGCGCGCGCGTGCCTCGCGCGCACCGAGCGCTTCAACGTCTGCGCCCGGCGCGCGTTCCGCGGCGACGAGCCCCTCGACGACGAGGAGCGCCGCGTCGTCGGCCAGATCGCCCGGCTCCTCCGCGCGCGCGCGGACCTCCTCCCCGTCGTCGAGAGGCCCCCCACGACCCACCGCACCGAGGTCCGCGAGGTGACCGTCGACCGGGTGCTCGTCCCCGAGGGGGCCGGGCACTACTACGTCAACCCCTACACGGGCTGCATGATCGGCTGCGCGTTCTGCTACGTCGCGCACCGGGCCGACCTGTCGCGGGCGCTCGAGGCCCGGCCCGCCCTGCCGTGGGGCCGCTACGTCGACGTCAAGATCAACGCCGCCGACGTGCTCCGGCGCGAGGTCGCGCGGCGCCCGCCGGGGATCGTCCGCCTCAGCCCCATCGTCACCGATCCGTACCAGCCGCTCGAGCGCCGCTACCGCATCACGCGCCAGTGCCTCGAGGTGCTCGCGGGGGCGGGCTTCACGCCGGGCGTGCTCACGCGGGCCGCCCGCGTCGTCGACGACCTGCCGCTGCTCGCGCGGATCCCGGGGGCCGCCGTCGGCCTGTCCATCCCCACCGACGACGACCGCGTGCGTCGCATGTTCGAGCCGGGGGCCGATCCCATCGAGGAGCGCCTCGACGCCCTCGAGCGGTGCCACCGCGCCGGCGTCCTCACGTTCGGCGTCGTGCAGCCGATGCTCCCCATGGACCCCGACCGGCTGGTCGCCGCGATGGCGCCCTTCGTGCGGTGCGTGCGCATCGACCGGATGCACGAGATGGCGCGCGCGCGGCCGCTCTACGCGCAGGCGGGGCGCCTCGACGCCGCCGAGGACGCGTATTTCGAGCGCACGGCGGCCCGCCTGGTCGCGGGCTTCGCGGCGCGCGGGGTGCAGGTCGACGCGCTCGACGATCTCGGCGCCCTGGTCTCCGGCGCCCGGCCAGGGGTGGCGCGGTCTCCCGTTTCCTAGGCCGCCGCGAAGAAGCGCGCGAGGTCCAGGCCCGCGCCCGCGACGAAGGGTGGTCGCAGGTGAGCCGCACGTACCACGCAGGTCGACGGCGTCGTTGCGTAGCCGAGCGACCCGCCCGGAAGCGGAGCGCGGGTCTCCGGAAGAACGTGCGACGGGTCTCACAACTTGCCAGAAACGAAGCAGATTCACACGGCATTCTGTCGCCGCAGAGGATCTGCACCCGTCGCCGATGGCGATACGCTAGAGTCGGCCACGACCCGTGGTAGCGTAGCCGCGGACGAGGCATGGCGAGAGGCTCCCAGGCGGCGAAAGTCGGGCTCTTCGTCGCGCTGACGGGGGCGGCCGGGTACGGGATCTACCGCTTCGTCTCGCCGGAGATCGCCGGAGGCAGTGGGTATACGGTCCACGCCTACATCAAGGACGCCACGGGCCTGGCCACCCGCTCGCGCGTCACCATCGCCGGCATCCCCGTCGGGACCCTCGACTCGATCAAGCTCGAGAACGGCGAGGCCCGCCTCAACGTCCGGGTGAAGCCCGACGTCGCCCTCTACGACAACGCCACCCTCGGCAAGAAGAGCGTCTCGCTGCTGGGCGAGTCGGCCATCGTGCTCACGCCGGGCACCACCGACCACGTCCAGCTCCACGACGGCGACGAGATCCACATCATCGTCAGCGAGACGACGCCCGGCCAGATCATGGACGAGGTCAAGGAGATCGCCGACTCGATCCGCCAGGTCGCCCGGCAGCTCGCCGCGTCGATCGGCACCGAGCAGGGCGGCCAGAACATCAAGCTCATTCTCCAGAACGTCGCCGACGCCACCGACGCGCTCAACAACACGGTCCGCGAGAACCGCGAGGTCATCCGCGAGACGCTCAAGAACGTCCAGGCGATCACGCAGAACGCCAACCCGCAGATCGCCGAGATCCTCGAGAACGTGAAGGTCGTCACGGGCGCGGTGCGCGAGATGATGGCGGCCTCCGGCCAGGGCAAGGAGGGCCAGAAGGGCGAGATCCGCGAGACGCTCGAGCGCCTCGACCAGTCGAGCAAGAGCCTGCAGAGCGCCCTCGAGCACATCGACAGCGTCTCGGGCCGCATCGACCGCGGCGAGGGGACGATCGGCAAGCTGACCAAGGACGACGCGCTCGTCAACGAGGTGCAGGGCGTGGCCGAGGGCGTCAACGACTACGTCCAGGGCATCACGCGCCTGCAGACGATCGTGGGCCTGCGCGCGGACTACAACTTCCTCGCCAACACCATCAAGAGCTACGTCGAGCTGCGCCTGCAGCCGACCGAGGACAAGTACTACGTCATCGAGCTGATCAACGATCCGCGCGGCCTCACGACGATCAACGACACGACGACCGACACCACCAACCCCAACCTGCCGGCGCACTACCGCACGATCAACACGACGACGACCGACAGCTTCCGGTTCTCGCTGCAGTTCGCCAAGCGCATGGGGCCCTTCACGGGGCGCTTCGGCATCAAGGAGTCCACCGGCGGCGTCGGCCTCGACATCCACCTCTTGCAGGACCGGTTCGAGATCGTCAACGACCTGTTCGGCTTCAGCGAGCAGGTGGACCCGCGCTACCGCGTGTACATCTCCTACGAGTTCATCAAGCACCTGTGGATCGACGGCGGCGTCGACTTCCTCTTCGAGCCGTCGCTGCGCGACTACTTCCTCGGCCTGCAGCTGCGGTTCAACGACGAGGACCTGAAGACGATCCTGCCGTTCTCGGGCGGGGCCACGGCGGTGACGAAGTAGACGCGACGCGCGCGGCGCGCGCCGCGGCGCCTACCGCACGACCAGCGCGTCGGCCGCGAGCAGCATCTCGAGCGCGCGCGCGGCGTCGCCCTCGGCGACGCCCGAGCGGTCGAGCGCGTCGCCCAGGCGCATCGGCCCCGTGACGGCGTCGAGCAGCTGCCGGACG
>JAJYCT010000313.1 GCA_021778125.1 Myxococcales bacterium | reverse complement strand
ACTGGTTTCTCCGCGCAAGGGAACGGTTTCTCGCGCATGGGGACACTTTTTGTCGCACGGGAGAGGTTTTGTCGCGCACGGGAGAAGATTTCGCCGCAAGGGAGAACATTTCGGCGCGAGGGAGCGCTCCCCCGCGCGTCATCCCCCCGGCACGAAGCGCACCCGATGGGTCGACGTGATCTGGCCCGGTGGATTCTCGGCCCGCGAAGATCGGGAAGTCCGTCGAGGACCGTGCTCCCGCTTCCACCCTTGCGCCGGCCCCGGTAGAGACGATGGCCGTGACGAGCCCCATCGAGCGCAGTGGAGGGCTCATCGCTGCTCTCGTTCATCGGCGTGGCCGCCCCCTCGCTGAGGCTCTACCCGCGCGGCGCCCACGTCGCTGAGAAACTCCACGCGTACACGCTGCCGCGCGAGAAGCCCAACTCGCGCGTCAAGGACCTGCCGGATCTGGCCCTTCTGGCCGGGTCGGGACCGTTCGATGGCCAAGTTCTGCGAACCGCCATCAACGCTACGTTCGGCTTTCGAAAGACCCACGATCTGCCGCCGTCTCTGCCCCCGCCTCCGGCCGCCTGGACGGAGCGCTACGAGGTCATGGCTCGCGACGACGGCCTGCCGTGGACCACACTCGAGCAGGTGTACGCCGCCGCCCGTGCCTTTGTCGATCCAGTGCTCGCTAGCCAAGCAGGACAGTGGGACCCCGTCCTGAGTCGGTGGTCGTAACGCGCCTCTGAAACCGGCGTGCACTCGCCTGCGCGCGCCGGCGGCTACCAGTACTGGATCCCGAACCTCTCGTTGAGCGTGTCGAGCTCTCTGTCGGCGGCGGCTACACCGAACCATCGGCGCTCAAGCTCGCGAAACGTCGGCGTGTGACCCTGGCGCAGGTACAGGTGAAGGTACTCGTGCCAGAGGAGGAACCGCATCGTCTCGGCGCTCACGTCGGGGCTCTGGAGCAGACGGTTGATGCGGATGAGGCCATGGCCTGGGGCGGCGCCGTCGTCGAAGAACGCCTTGCCGTACCACCCCTTCAAGAGGCGGTCCGTCCATTCGAGGCGTCCCTCACGCGGGAGCGGCTCGGAGAGCCCGAGCAGCTCGCGCCCCCTCTCGAGCACCTCGCGCAGCAGCGCGTCTAGGTTGTGCTCCTGCCCCGGGCGGAGCTGCTGGTCGGGGCGCGGGTCGAAGATCGGAACGGCGCGCGGAACGCGAGTGGCCTCTTCAGGGTGATGGCGCTCGTACAGGGCGTCCTCGATCGCCGCACGGAACTCACGCAGGTTTGGATAGATCGCCTTCGCGAGCTGGGTGTAGCGCTGCTCGATGAACTTTGCGCGCGTCCGCTCGCCCATGTCCTTGTCGTAGATCTCCTGCGCGACGTCGTACGGATCGCATTCGGCGCGGCGCTCGAGCCCCTGGAAGACCGGCCGCGGCCCGCCGTTCGCAAGGTGAGCTACGGCCAGCATGACGTCGTGCTGCGGTGGCCAGGGGTGATCGCAGTCGCCGAAGAACTCCTCGTAGTTGGACGCCACGACGTCTGCGTTGACGGCAGCGGGACGCTGGCGCTCGAGCCCGTCGAACAACGCTTCCCAACACGCCCTCTGGTGCTCGTACACAGGGACGATGCGGCGTAGCCCTTCATCGCCGACCTCGCGCTCAAGCACGTACCAGCCGTGCGGCACGGCCTCGAACGCATCGGCCTTTGCATCAAGCCCCTGCTGCAGGATGCGTTGCGCTGCGGCTCGAATGAGGTCCCAGGGTAGGTGCTCCGTGGCGTTCTGGAGCGCCTTGGAGCGCGGAGGGTCGTCGTCCGAGGAGCTCTCGATGTCGGGCACGAGCGTGAACGGGCTCGCCCAGTCGCGGAACCGTTCCCAGTGATCCTCGAAGCTGACCAGGAACGCTTCCTCCGTGCCGCCCGCCGCCGGCCCACGTAGTGCCCGCCCGATCATCTGCCGAGTCAGAATCTCGCTGGTCGTCGGCCGGGTGAGGAACGCGGTCTTGATATCCGGGACGTCGACGCCCTCCGTCACCATGTGAACGTTCACCAGCACGTCGAGGGCGCCGGACCGGAAGCGCGCGATCACCTCGGACGGGTCGCCCTCGGTGCCGTCTGGGCGGTAGCTCGCGACGTAGTCTGCCCGCACCCCACGATCCCGGAGCTGCTCCGCGAGCAGCGCAGCGTGGGGGACGTTGATGGCGAACATCAGCGTCTTCCCATACGCGTCGCGGTTCTGGAGGTAGTGGCTGATGATGATCCCGTTGCGCGACGAGATCGTCGCAATGCGCGCGAGCCAGTCCTCACTCAGCTCGTCGAACTGCGAGAGGTGCTGCAGGTCCTCGGGCGTGATGCCCGCCTCGACGTCAGCGTTCGTGGTGACGCGGACGATCCTGGGGCGCGACAGGATCCCCCGCTCGATGAGCGTCTTCAGCTCGAGCTGAAACAGGATTCGCTTGCCGAAGAGCCGGGCGAGAACGGGCCGCTCGTCATCGATCGTTCGTGTCGGCGTCGCGGTCAGACCAAGGATGCGAAACCGCTTCGTCTCGGAGAGCTTGCCGATGATGTCGCGGTAGCTCTTCGCGGGGGCGTGGTGCGCCTCGTCGACGACGAGAAAGAGTTTCGGGTCCGCGAGGATTTCGTCCCGGAGGTCGGCGCGTCGGGCCAGGCTCTGAACGGACGCCAGGACGACGTCGTCCGCCGGGTCAATCTGCGTCGTGGCGCAGTGCTCGCCGGAGACGATGCGGACGCGGACCTTCTCCCGGGTACAGAGCGCCGCGGCACGATGAACCTCTGCAGCAGCCTGCGTCAGCAGCTCGTGGCGATGAGCCAGCCAGAGCACCCGCTGCCCACGGCTGATGACGTTCTGGAGCAGCCAGCGCACGGCCGTGAACGTCTTCCCCGAGCCCGTGGGCATGACGACCAGCCCCTGGAAGATGCCCGTCGATGCGGACTGGGCGAGGTGAGCATTTAGGCGCTCCCAGGCCTCGCGCTGATAATCGTGAGGCTTCCGCGGGTCGGCCTTCTGGTTGCTCGGCGTAAGCACAGCGAAACGGGGCACGAACCCGGCATCCTCGTCGTCACCGTCCGCGGGCCGATCCTGGTCGCCAAAGCGAAGCATGGCCTCGCACAGCACGCGGCGCAGGGTCTTGCTGTTGCGGGTCGAGCGGACGTAGTCGACGTAGCCTCTCTGACTGCGCGGCCGACTCATCGGGCCGACGCCTTGGTCGACGAGCCTCGCGACGACGTGTGCCGCGCCGGTGTACTGGAGCAGCCAGGTCTCCGCGAGGACGTCCTTGAACTCGCCCACGAACTCGGGGCTAGGACGCTTCACCCGTTGCGCCAAATGAGCGCGTGCGGGTCCGGCGGTCGTCCCGTCGAAGCCGAGCTCGGTCGCGAGCGCACGAACGGTCGCGTCGTCGAAAGCATCCCACGTGAACCTATAGGCGGGCATGATCAAACTCCCTGCAGACCTGCTGATCGACCAGGATGCAAGACTGGGCCAGCTGGCATCAAGTCCCGCGTCTTCGATCAGCTGGCTGCGGGCGCCCGAGGGTTCCAGCGTACCATGCGGTCGAGGAGCCCTCGATGCCCCGACCCGCGGACATCGATCACCTGCTGCTCTCATTCATCCCGCGCGAGCCGGATCGCATTTCCACGCCGCGTCTGCTTGCACTGCTCGAGCAGGAGGGCGCTAAGCGCACCGCTCGCGCCGTCCAGGACCGCCTTCACGCGCTCGCAGCCGAGTACCCCATTCGCTGCTTCGACAAGAGCAAGCCGTTCCAATGGGCCTGGCTGAAGACGGCCCCTTCCTACGAGTTCCCTCCTGATCTGGCCCGAGTTGCCGACGAACAAGTCCGTGAAGGTCGACTACGCGCTGTTCGCAAAGGATCGCCGTCGGGTGGTCTTCGTCGAGCTGAAGACGGACGATGCCTCGCGTCGCGACGAGCAGGACACCTACCTGGAGACGGCTCGACGCATCGGGTTGACGAACCGCCCGTTGCTCGGCTCCTTTCCATCGACATGGCCCTCCGCGCCCAGCTCTCCGCCCTCGCCGACTCATTCGCCACCGGCGTGCTCGCCGCCATCCGCAGCGCCTCCATCGAGGACCTCCTCGCAGAGAGCGGCGGGGCAGCTCGACGTGGCCCCGGCCGTCCGCGTGGCGGAACGACGACAGGCGGCCCCAGGACCGAGAGGACCAAGGGCGGGCGTCTTGCCCGCCGCTCGCCCGCTGACATCGCGAAAGTCCTTGCCCAGGTCGTCGCCCCTGTGAAGAAGAGCAAGGCCGGGATGCGCTCCGAGGAGATCCGCAAGGTGCTCGATCTCGACGTGCGCGAGGTGCCGCGCGTGCTCCGCGAAGGGGTCGCGAAGAAGGCGCTCAAGAGCAAGGGGCAGAAGCGCGCGACCGTCTACAGCACGCGGTGATGCGGGTGCTGCCCGCCGGCTGAGTCGGTTCGACGTTCCGGCGAAGAGGCCGTAGGGTCGCTGTGGAGCCAGCCCTCGCAATCGCGGTGAAGAACAACTCGACCGAGGAGCGGTGCACGATGTTGGCCGAGCGGCTCCGGGCCGGGGCGAGCTACAACGGCAACGACGAGGTGACGCAGTGACCTACGACGAGTTCAAGCACGCCTGGATCTTGGCGCGGCGAGAGTCTGGCCTTCCGCTCTTCAGCGCCGACGAGGGCAACGAGACGCTGGACACGCACTCGCTCAGTCGCACGTTCGAGACGCTCGTCGAGCCGCTTGGCGGGCAGGAGGCCGAGCCGTTCACGATCGCCGCCGCCCTCTCCTGGCGCTGGGACGCCCTGGCAACGGCGCGCACGTTGACGACCGAGGAGGACATTCTCACCGAGGTGTTCGGCCGAGAACGTGTGTGGGGCCACAAGCCCAAGACCGAGCGCTCACCGCTGCGCGTGGATGTCTCGCTTCGTGCGTCCCTGCCCTACGGCAAGGCCATCCCCATGCCTTCGGGGGCGACCTGGACGAAGTGGGCGCGTGAGGCGCACGGCCGCCTTGAACGGATCGAGCCTCTCGTTCCCGAGAAGACCACGCGGAAAGGGCGCGATGGGCGCGTGGAGATCCTCGCCTGGCAGAGCGACCCCGTGGCGAAGGTCACTTGCGGCGTAGGCGGCGAGTTGAAGCTCGACAGCATCGAGATCGCCGCCTTCCAGATCATCGAGCTGCCGCGCCGCTGGGACGACACCGACCGCAAGCAGGACGAGCATCCGGCAGGCCAGCTCGACGAGTTGTTCGCGCGTGCGCGTGCTGCTCTGCAAGCATGGATGCAGGCAGTCGATCATCTTCGGCCGAGAATGGGCGCCCTCAAGTGAAGACCCCCCAAGCCCTTCCTCGGCACGTGGCGTATCGCGGCCCCTTGCAGAAACCTGGCGACGAGTCTTGACGCGGCGGCACACCTGCGCGAGCGAACTGTCTCCGCATGACCGCCGCCACCCCGCTCAATCGCCCCGACCTCTCCGCGCCTGTACGCGTGAACTTCACGTGCAACCGCTGCCGCACGACCGCCAGGGTCCAGGTGCCCTGGGCGGCCGTCGACCCCACCGCCGAGGGCTGGGACGGCATCGTGCTGGGGCGCGTCGTGCAATGCGCCGACTGTGGCGCAGTGGACGACTACACGCTCGACGAGCGGTCTCGCCTCACCGTGCTCGGTCGAGCGATGGCTGCCGAGACGACCGATCGCAAGCCCGCCACGAGCGCGCAGCCGAGCGGTGTGGCTGTAGGCCTCTTGCGCCTGTGGGACGGCACGCGCGTCCGTCGGCCCTCGGAGGCGCTCGCACACTTGAAGCGCGAGGCCGAGGAGCGTCCGACAGGCGCGGCGTGGCGCAGGCTGGGCAACCTCTGCGAACGCTACGGGCGCATCGAGGAAGCCGTCGCCTCGTGGAGCAAGGCCCTCGAGACCGACCCCGACGAGGCGGACGCAGCCTACAGCCTCGCAGCCCACGCATTCGAGGAATGCGACGTGGAGCATGGCTTTGCGAAGCTCTGCGACGCCATCGCACGACTGCCACGCGCGAAGGACATGAAGCGGGAAGCGCGACAGCAGGTCGGAGCGGCGCTCGCGGACATGCTCGGCACCGTGCTCGCATCGACCGACGAGCCCCTGGCGCTCAAGGCCATCTGGCGCGACGGCGAGGTCCGCAACGGCGAGCCCCTGGTGCGGCTGAGCGGCGTCGACCTGCGTGAGGTTCGCGACTGGGACGCTCTGGCGCGGTTTTTCGCGAGCGAGAGCGTCGTGGGGCTTGCGCTCTCGTCCGAGCTCCCGCCCCAAGGCGAGCCGTCGCAGCTCGCGGACCTGCTCGAGGGCGGAGCACCAGGCACGCCTGCTGACCTCGTGCCCCTAGTCCGCGCCCGTCCGAAGGTCGGGCGGAACGATCCGTGCATCTGCGGCAGCGGCAGGAAGTTCAAGAAATGCTGCGGGATGGGCTAGCGATCGTGGACGAAGCCGCGCTCATCGCCAAGCTCGCCAAGATCGAGGCCCTGTTCGCGGGCGCCGCGACCGAGGGCGAACGCGCCGCAGCTGCCGGAGCCCGTGA
>JAJYCT010000026.1 GCA_021778125.1 Myxococcales bacterium | reverse complement strand
GGCGCCCCCGCCGGGCGGCGCGCCGATGCCTCAGCGCCCGGCGCGCCCCGGCGTCGACTTCGACACGCCGTACCCGGAGCCGGGCGACGGTATCGAGCACTTCGCCTTCGGCGGCGCGGACGTCCTCCAGAGCGACGGCGAGCGCCTGCACATCAAGGTCCACAAGGACAGCCGCATCCGCGAGATCGCCCTGCAGATGCTCAAGGTCACGCGCCTGCCCGACGGCGAGGGCGGCCAGCGGCGCTTCCGCCTCGAGCGCCGGATGTGAGCGACCCGTGCAGTCGGCCCCGCTTGACCTGAAGGACGCGGAAAGAATATGCGGGGTTGGTCGGTTGAGGGGTCAAACGGAGGAACCATGAGCAAGCGAGTTCTCGAAGTCGTCCTCGTCGCCGCGACGGCCGCAGTCATGGCCTGCGGCGGCGACAAGCCCGCCGTCAAGGCGCCCGGGGACGGCGCGGGTGAAGCCGCGAGCGCCGGACCCGCGAAGAACCGCCTGCCACCCAACCCGCCCGACTCGCCCGTCGCGAGCGCGGTCCACATCTCCGACGAGATCGTCAGGGCGTGCGGCATCAGCCAGCCCGACGCGTACTTCGCGTTCGACTCGTCCAACCTGCGCCCCGAGGACTCGAACGTGCTCGGCCAGCTCGTCAAGTGCTTCACGATGGGCCCCCTCAAGGGCCGGACGATGAAGCTCGTCGGCCACGCCGACCCGCGCGGCGCGGGCGACTACAACATGACGCTCGGTCAGTCCCGCGCCGATTCGGTCAAGCAGTACGTGGTCGACCACGGCCTCGACAAGTCGCAGACCGACTCGACGACTCGCGGCGCGATGGACGCCACGGGCACCGACGAACCTGGCTGGGCGCGCGATCGCCGCGTCGACATCCTGCTCGGCTCATGATGCTGATGCAGGCGACGCCCGTCGCCGTGACCCCTGCCGAGGCGCCCACGGTCAAGCTCGACCTGGTCGCCCTCTTCGCGAACGCGGCCTGGCCGGTCAAGCTGACGATCGGGCTGCTCGTCGGCTGCTCGCTGCTCGTCTGGATCATCGCGGCGCTCAAGCTGATGCAGCTCGGGCGCTTGCGCCTGTCGCAGGGCGATTTCGAGCGGCGCGCGCGCCACGCCGGCACCGCGCAGGATCTCTTCCAGCTCGCGGGCGCGCGGGCGGCGGCGCCGGGGGCGCGCGTCGTGGGCGAGCTCCATGCGCGCGGTCAGGGCGCCCGCCTCGAGCGCCTGCGAGCCGTGGCCGATCGTGCCATCCTCGTCGAGGGGCAGGCGGCGCGCGCGCTCATGTGGCTGCTCGCGTTCATCGCGGCGGGCGCGCCGTTCATCGGTCTGTTCGGCACCGTGTACGGGATCATGGACGCGTTCGTCCGCATCGGTGCCGCCAAGACCGCGAGCCTGCCGGTCGTGGCCCCCGCCATTGGCGAGGCCCTCATCACGACGGCCATCGGCCTCGCCGCGGCCATCCCGGCGGTCTTCTTCTACAACTGGATCGACAAGCGCGTGGGCGACTTCCTTGCCGAGCTCGAGGCCTCGGCCGCCGAGTGGGTGGCGCTCATCGCCGAGCAGCCCGAGGCGATCGATCTGGTCGGCCCGGGCGGGCGATAGAGCGGGCGGCGCGGCGATGGCCCTCTCGACAGGCGGCCGCGGCGGCGGCTCGATGCGCGACATCAACGTCACGCCGCTCGTCGACGTGATGCTCGTGCTGCTCATCGTCTTCATGGTCACCGCCCCCCTGCTCACGAGCGGCCTGCACATCGATCTTCCGGAGGTGCAAGCGTCGAACACGCCCGTGAAGGACGCCAAGCTGGTCGTCACCATTACCAAGGAGGAGAAGATTCTCTTCGGCGAGGACGACGTGACCCGGAACGTCGAGCAGGTTCTCCTCGACAACGCGCGGGTCCAGAAGGAGCACGAGCTCTACATCCGCGCCGACAAGGAGGCCCGCTACGGCGTCGTCGCGCGCGCGGTGGCGGCCGCCCGCGCGGCGAACGTGACGTCGCTGAACCTCCTCGTGGAGCCCGAGGAGAGCAGGCCTTGAGCGCCGCCCTGGCGACGTTCGACGCGCACGAGAAGGTCATCGCGGGCGCCGTCGCGGTCCTCGCGCAGCTCGTCTTCCTCCTGCTCTTTCAGCTGCCTCCGCCCAGGCTGGTCCAGGCGGAGATCTCGAACGAGAACGCCCAGCCCATCGCCGTGGCCATCACGCCGGTGCTCAAGCTCGGGACGAAGAACCCCAAGAGCGTCCCGGCGCAGTGGCAGCGCAGGGCGCCCGCCGCGGCGAAGACCGAGCCCGCGGCGCTGCCGTCGCCGCAGGCCGACAAGACGCCGCAGGCGATCCCGACGGCGCGGGTGCCCGACGCCTCCGTGGCGCCGACTGTGAGCGACGCGGCGTCGCCCGTGCAGCCGAACCCCACCGCCCCCGACGACGCCGGCGTCGTGGCGACGGCCGCCTCGACCGAGGGCTCCGAGCAGGGCGCCGCCGGCGGCACCGAGACCGACCCGCTCAAGGCGCGCGCCGCCGACATGTACCGCGCGCAGCTGGCCGCGTTCTTCGCCGCGCGCTTCCAGATCCGCGGCAAGATCCCGTTCGATACGCTCAAGACCCTTCACGCCGCGGCGACGGTTACCGTGACGTCCGACCGCAAGGTGGGTAGCTTCTCGGTCGTGAGGCCGAGCGGCAATCCCAGGTTCGACACTGAGGTGCAGGAGACCCTCGCGCGCGTGCGTTCGGGCGGCGCCGAGCTGCCCGCGCCGCCGCCAATGTACCCGGAGATGCTGGGGCAGTCGCTGCCCGTGGGCTTCCAATGCACCGTCCAGCGACTCTGCGAATGAGCGCCGCCATCACGCCACGACACCTGGGGGCTCCCGTCCTCGTCCTCGGGCTAGGCCTTGGCCTCGTCGGCGGCCTTGCGGGCTGGCCGCTCGCGGCTCCGCGCGCCGCCCATGCCGACACACCGCCGACGGCCTCCGGCGAGCCGGCGCCCGACGAGAGCCTGCTCGGGACCGTGGAGGTCAACGGGTCGGCGGGGGGCCTGCCGCCGCTGCCGAAGATGGCGGTCGTCCCCGTGTACCCCGTCGCCGTCGCCGACACGCTCGTCAACGTGGTCGTGCACCGCGACATGGATCTCAGCGGGCAGTTCGACGTGCTGCCCGACGACAAGGCGCCGCCCGGGCCGTTCACGCACTCGAGCGCGCTCGACCTCGGGGCCTTCCGCGCCGAGGGCGCCGAGTACGTGCTGCGCGTCTTCGCGCAGCCCTCGGCCGCTGACTCGACGAAGACGGAGCTCGTCGGCGAGGCGTTCGTGACGCCCGCTGGCAAGGCGGGCTCGGGCGCGCCCGAGCCCAAGCCGGCCTACCGCGGCGTGGTGCTCACGGCGACCACCGAGGTCCGCGCGGCCTCGCACCGCCTGGCCGACCAGCTCCTCGGGGCGCTCACCGGCCGTCCCGGCGGCTTCGCGAGCGACATGGTCTACGCGCAGAAGGTCGGGCGGTGGCGGCGTGTCTACGCGCTCGACGCCGACGGCTTCGACCTGCACGCCGTCGGCCCGGACAACGCGACGGCCGTGTCGCCGGCGTTCGGCCCGGGCAACCAGGTCTTCTTCGCCCTGTCGCGCGACTACTCGTCGTTCCACGTCGTGTTCGGCCCGGACGCCACGGCCGTGCCGATGACCATCCCGGGCTCCGTGCTCGGCCTCGCCTTCAGCCCCGACCATCGCCGGATGGCGCTCACGGTGATGAGTGAGGGCAAGGCGAGCGTCTGGATGGGCGAGGACGGCAAGCTCTCGCCCATGGCGTCGCCCCCCTTCGCCAACCACCCGGTCTTCGGGCCGCTCGGCAAGGTCGCCTACGTGGCGGGCAGCCCCGTGCAGCGCGTCTACGTCGACGGCAAGGCGATCTCGCCGCCGGGGTTCATGGCGAGCGCGCCGGTCTTCTGCGACACGCCGCAGGGGCTGCTTCTCATCTACACCGTCGGCGTCGGCCCCGGCGCCGACATCATCGCGAGCGACACGAGCGGCGGGAGCGTGCGGCGCCTCACGCAGCACGAGGGCTCCAACACGTACGCGGCCTGCAGCCCCGACGGTCGGCTCGTCTCGTTCTTCTCGACGGGCAAGCGCGGTCAGGGCGCGGGCCTGTTCATCATGCCCATCCAGCGCCCGTGGCTCGCCAAGAAGATCTCCGGCGAGGTGGGCGACTCGCTGCGCTGGGAAGCGCTGCCGCCCCCCAAGTGACGCCTAGTGCGCGGGCAAGCCGTCGTCCGCGGCGGGCCAGAGGGCGATCTCGACGCGGCGGTTCTGCGCGCGGTGCTCGGGGGTGTCGTTCGGCGCGACCGGATCGGCCGAGCCGCCGCCCGCCGGCGTGAGTGACTCGGGGTGCACGCCGAGCGAGACGAGGTACTCGACGACCGCCGCAGCGCGGGCCGCGGTGAGCGCCCAGACGCCGTGGAAGCCCCGGCCCTTGAGCGGCTCGTCATCGACGTGATCCACGACGAGCAGGCGCGGAGCCGGCGGCGGCGCGGACGTCGTCTCGATCGCCTTGGCGACCTCCATGAGGACGCCCTTGCCCGCGGGGCGCACCTCGGCCCGCCCGGGGTCGAAGAGCAGATCGCCCGCGATATCCATCACGAGGCTACCGTGCCGCGAGACGATGCTGAGCTGACCGGCGTCGATGAGGCCCTTGAAGCGCGTCGCGAAGTCGCGGAAGAGCGCCGCGCGAACCTCGGCGGCCGCCTGCGCCTTGCGCAGCTCCTCGAGACGCGCCTTCGCGTCGTCGAGGGCTTTGGACAGCGTCCCGCGATCGGCCAGGAGCGTGTCGGCGTCCTTGCCCATGCGCTCGAGCTCCCCGCGGAGCTGCTGGTTGATGGCGGTCGCCTCGTCAAGCTGCGCTTGCATGTTGTGCTGCGCCGTCGAGAGGTCGGAGAGCTTGTCGGCGCGGTCCTGCGCCGTGGCTTCGGCGGCCGAGAGCCGCTGCTGCAGATCGGCGACCCGCGCCGCATCGGCGCTCTGCTGCGCGACGGCCGCGGCGCGCTGCTGGGCGCTCGCCGCCACGCACTGGTCGAGGTCTCTCTTGGGGACGATGCAGCCCGCGCTCGCGGCGCCGAGCAGGACCAGGGCGAGGAGCGGGGCGAACGATCGAGCGCGCACCCACCGACTTTTACACCTCACGCCGGCAGGGCGACCACTTCCGCGCGGACGCCGCCCACCAGCAGGCGGCTGCCGGCCTCGGCGGAGGCGCGCTTGATCATGGCGAGGGCGACGGGGCGGCCGAGCGTGGGTGACGCGCAGGCGCTTGTGATCTCGCCGAGGACTCCGCCCGCGTCGTCGGTCACCGCTGCGCCGCGCGCAGGCGGCTCGCCCGCCTCGACCACGACCGGCACGAGCTTGCGCTTCACGTGGCCGCGCATCTCGAGCATGCAGACGACCTCCTGGCCGAGGTAACAGCCCTTGTCGAAGCTCACGGCTCGCTTCTCGAGCTGCGCCTCCTGCGGGTAGGTGCGGTCGTCGAAGTCGACGCCGAATCGCGGCACGGCGCGCTCGAGACGCAACGCCTCCCCGCTGGCCGCGTCGCCGATCGCCGCGACGGTCGCGAGCGCCGCCCGCACCTCCGGCGCCCGACCCGAGGGCGCGAGCACGACGGCCCCGCCGAGCCCCGTCCGGTCGAGGAGCCCGCCGCAGGCGCCGGCCCGCGTCGCGGCCTCGAGCGCGGCCCCGGCGCTCGGCCCGTGCACCGTCCACGCCTCAAAGCCGTCCACCTCCGCGCCGATCTCGACGTCCTCCATCACGACGTAGTGGTCGAGGTGCGCGCGCAGCACCCCGACCACGGGCGCCGGTACGGCCACGAGGAGGCGCCCGGCCGGCTCGTCGAACACGACGACGGCGTCGGTCATGACGCGCCCGCTCCTCGCGACGGCGAGGCCGTACACGGCCGCGCCAGGCGCCCGCTTCACCAGGTCGCACGTGAGCATGCCGTTGAGCCACGCGACGCGATCGCCGCCCGTCACGACCAGGGTGCGAAGCTCGGGCGTCAGCACCGCCAGCGCCGCTTCCCTCGCGGCTGTCATCTGGGCTCTCGGATCCATCGCGCAGCTCCATAGCATCGCCGGTGCGACCGCGCGGCCGCAGCCTCTTTCGCGTTGACGGCCTCGCGCCCCGGTGGCTAGCTGAACGCGTCGTGCCCGGCATCGGCGTCGTCCTGAACCCGAGAAGCAGGAGGAACCTGCGCGACCCCGGGGCCGCAGGCCGCCTCGCGCGGCGCCTGGGCGACCGCGGCGTCGTGCGCGAGGCGCGCTCGATCGACGAGCTTTACCGCATCGCCGAGGACTTCCGCCGCGACGCCATCGACGTCCTGGCGATCAGCGGCGGCGACGGCACCAACCACGTCACCCTCACCGGGTTCCTCGACGTCTACGGCGGCCACACCATGCCGCAGGTCGCTCTGCTGCGCGGCGGCACGATGAACACGGTCGCGAACTCGGTCGGCGTGCGGCAGGGCCGGCCCGAGGGCCTGCTCGGCAGGCTCCTGCGCGACTACGCGCAGCGCGCGTCGATGCCGCTCGAGGACGTCGAGCGCCACGTGATGCGCGTCGCGCCCGCGTCCGGCCGGGCGCACTACGGGTTTCTCTTCGGAACCGGCGTCGTCGCGGGCTTCCTGCACGAGTACTACGCGGGCGGCGAGCCCACGCCGCTCGTGGCCGCCAAGACGCTCCTGCGGGGCGTCGGCAGCGCCCTCGTCGGCGGCGACATGGTCCGCCGGATGGCGCGGCCGTTCCACGGATCCGTCGAGCTCGAGGACGGCACGCGCTGGCCCGAGCGCGACTACCTGGCGGTGGCCGCCGGGACCATCGCCCACATCGGCCTGAACTTCCGGCCGTTTCACCGCTTCGACGAGCGCGCCGGCGCCTTCCATATCCTGGGCATTCACACGTCCCCCGTCGGCTTCGTGCAGGAGCTGCCGCGCATCCACCGGGCGCTCCCCATGCGCGCGGGCAAGGCGTTCGACGCCCTCGCCGCGCGGGTCACCGTCCGCAGCCCGCAGCGGCCGCTGCGCTACATGATCGACGGCGATCTGCACGAGTCGTCGGGCGAGCTCACCGTGTCGATCGGCCCTCGCGTCCGCCTCGTCGTGGTGCGCTAGTGTAGTGCGCCCAACATGGCGCGCCCCCTGGCGACCTTGTCGAGAATCTGCTGCGCGGTCTTGCGCCACACGTACGCGGTCGGCCGGCAGTTTCACGCCTCGACGTAGGCGGTGATGGCGTCGATCAACTCGTCGACGCTGGCGAAGACGCCACGGCGAATCGCCTTGTCGGTCGAACCTCGACTCGCCCACGTAGGACGCAAGCAGGGACGCCGCGCCCGCTACCTCGGCGTGCGCAAGAATCTGTTCGACCTGCGCCGCGCCGCTGCCGTCGTGAACCTGGAAGTGATCGATCGCCGCGCCGCCCTGGCGGCGTGATTTCTGCGGGATTCAAACCGTCCGGCGCTCTAGGGCCCGAACTGCATCCCGAGGAACGGCCCGATGTAGACCTGGGAGCCCGTCGCGAGATCGTACCCGGGGGTGGGGATCGGCACCGGATTGGCCCCGCTCGACGTCGAGAGCATGCGCACGGTCGACGGGGGGGCCGAGTTCGTTCCGGCGAGGCTCGCGTTGTCCGCCCAGAGCATCGCGCCGATCGCCACGGCGACCGTAGGCGAGAGGCGCACGTGCAGCGCGGCCTCCACGTCGATGCCGGGCGAGACGTACGCGACGGCGGACGGGACGTACGTGTCGCTGCGGCCGGAGTTGTCGCTCGCCACGGCCTGGCGCTGCATCATCATCTGCCGGTAGGCGAGGCCGGGCCCCGCGGCGATCGTCCCGCGCAGCAGCGACGTCTGGAAGGCGGCGCGCACGCGGAGCGCAGCGATCCCGCCGGCGCGCAGGAAGGTGAACGTCTCGGTGCGCGCTGGAGTCGCGGCGGGCAGGAGCGACGAGCTGGCCGACGTGGACTGCGAGGCGGCGAAGGTGGCGGTCTGCTGGGCCTCGTCGACCATCGCGCCGAGCATCAGCTCGAAGCCGACCGGGTTCCACGTATAGCCCAGGTACCCGAACGCGGCGCCGCCCGCGGTGTTCGGGGTATTGCAGGTCGCCGCGCCGAGCGTGGAGCAGTTGGTCTCGAGCTCGGTGCCCATGCCGCCCACCCCGAGCGCCCCGGCGAGCCCGAACCCGCCGTAGAGACCCTGGTAGGGGCGCTCGACCTCGCCCGTACCCGCCACCGTCGCAGGCGTCTGCGACAGCGTGACGGTCTCGGCCCAGGTCTGGCGCGCCGAGAGCGACAGGGGCTTCTCGTAGCGCTCGTAGCCGTCGCGCGTGACGACGAGCGTGTGCGCCCCGGCGGGCACGTCGCCCGCGAAGGAGCCCTCGCCCTTGACGACGCCATCGACGTAGATGACGCCCTTGCCGTCGCTGGTGCGGATCTGGACGTGCGCCGCCGTGCCCGTCGCGACGAGTTCGACGGAGGAGCGCGAGCCCGCCGTCACGTCGACGCTCTGCTCGTCCGCGGTGGCGCTCGAGCTGCGGCCGCCGATCTTGTGCGTGCCGGGCGGCAGGTCGCCCTCCCACGGGGTGGCGCCGACGTCGACCCCGTCGACGGTCACGCGCAGCGGATCGGGCCCGGTCGCGCGGACGACGACGTGGCCCTGCGTGGCCACGGGGGTGAGCGCGGCGTCGACCACGGCCTTGCCGTCCGGCACGATCTCGGCCTTGCCGTCGAAGGCGTTGAAGCCCGCCTTGGCGACGTGCACGGTGTGCGTGCCCACCGCGAAGCGCACGAGCGCGGGCACCGGCGTCTGGCCGAGCGTCTTGCCGTCGACGTCGACCTGCGCGCCGACCTCGCTGGCGCGCAGCGAGAGCCAGCCGGTCTTGGCCGCCAGCTCCTTGAGCCGCGCGGCGAGGAGGTTCTTCTCGACGGTGCCCAGCCTTCCCGCGTACGTCTTCTGGACGTCGGTGTACGTCTCGTACGACTCGCCGAGGCGGCTGAGCAGGTAGAGCGCGTCGGCGACGCCCATCTCGGCGCGCCAGCTCGGCTTGGCCTGCTGCGACGACTGATAGTGCGCCAGCGCCCCGGCGTAGTCCTTGGCGCGCCGGGCCGCGTCGCCCGCGCTGATCTCGGCCTGCGGTGAGGCGGGCTCGGCCTGCGCGAGCGCGGACGACGGACCCCCGAGGAGGACGACGGCGAGCAGTACGGAGATCGACCGCGAGGGGCGCAGGACCACGAGTGTCCCGAACGTATTGAACAGGAGGCGAGGGCGTCAACCGTTGAGGTCAACGTGCCGGCCCCGTGTCCACCCGGCCGGCGCGGCCGCTCAAGGGAGGACGTGGGGCGGCGGGTCGACGTACTCGACGAGCTCGCCCCGGAAGGTGCGCAGCAGGGTGCGCCCCGGCGCGCGCGCGACGACGGTCTCGGGGCCGAGCGGCACCTTCCCTCGCCCGCCCGGCGTGTCGCACACCAGCTTCGGAAGAGCGATCCCGGCGACGCGGCCCTGGAGCACCTCCATCAGGTCGATCCCGCGCTGCAGCGGCGTCCGCAGGTGGCCGGTGCCGCGGACCGGATCGGCCTGCAGCAGGTAGTATGGACGCACGCGCGCGCGCACCAGCCCGCGGAACAGGCGCTCGAGCGTCGCGGCGTCGTCGTTGATCCCCGCGAGCAGGACGGTCTGGTTGTTGATCGGGAAGCCGGCGTCGACCAGGCGGGCGCACGCGGCCCGCCCCTCGGGAGAAAGCTCTCGGGGGTGGTTGAAGTGCGTCATGACCCAGAGCGGGTGCAGGCGCCGCAGGGCCTGGACGAGCTCCCGGGTGACGCGCATCGGCAGCGTGACCGGCACCCGTGTCGCGAGGCGGATCGTCTCGACGCTGGGCACGGAGCGGAGCGCCTCGACAAGGCGGACGAGGCGATCGGTCGCCATCGCCAGCGGATCGCCGCCGCTCAGGATGACGTCGCGCACCTCGGGGTGCGCCCGCAACCACGACAGCGCCGGCTCGAGCGACTCGAGCGACACGGCGCCCTCGCCGCCACCGACCATGCGCGACCGCGTGCAGAACCGGCAGTAGACGGCGCACCGGTCGGTCGCGAGCAGAAGGACGCGATCGGGGTAGCGCTGCACCAGATGCGGCGCGACCTGGTGCGCAACCTCACCGAGTGGATCGGCCAGATCGCCCGGGACGGCGTCGCCCTCGCTGGCGTCGGGGACGCACTGGCGGCGGATCGGGCACGCCGGATCGTCCGGATCGACGAGCGAGAGATAGTACGGCGTGATGCGCAGCGGCAGCCCCTGGCGCTCGGCGCGACGCGCCCCCTCGAGCTCGGCGGGCGTGAGCGGGAGCGCGCGGGAGAGCTCGTCGACGGTCCCCAGCGCGTGGCGGAGCTGCCAGTGCCAGTCGCGCCACTCGCGCGCGCCGACGCCGGCCCGCACCGGCCGCGGGCGCGCAACGAGCGCCGACGGATCGACGAGCTGCGCCATGCCCACCGCTGGTTAGCGCGCGTCGGCCCCCGCGTCGACCGTGGCAGCGCCCACCCGGACCTGCGAGAGCGCCTGCTCGTCGACCTTCACGGGGAACTTCTGGCGGAGCTCGTCGACGAGCGCCTCCTCGTGGGCGTGGATCTTGTCCTGCGCCAGCTTCACGCGCAGCGTGGGCTCGACCTCGGCGAACGTGCGATCGTGCGGCTCGTTCTTGCCCGCGAGCTTGATCACGTAGAACCGCCCAGCGGCCGCGACCGGCGCCGCCGCGACATCGCCGACGGCCCCGAGCTGGAAGACCGCCGCGCGCACCTCGTCGGGCACGCGCGGGTTGGGGCCGCGCGCGTCGCCCGGCGGGCTGACGAAGCCGAGGTCTCCGGCGAGCTCCACCGGGACGTTGGCCTTGGCCTGCGGATCGATCGAGCGCGCGCGTACGAGCTCGCCCCACCTGGCGGGCGGGGCGCCCTTGAGGGTCGCGAGCACGGCGCCCGCGGCCGCAGCCGTCGGCAGGACGATCGCCGATACGCGGCGGCGCTCCGGATCGTGGAAGTCGGCCTGGTGCGCGACGAAGTACGCCTTCACCTCGTCGACCGGGATCTCGGCCGGCGTGGGCACGCCCTGGCGCGCCGTCTTGGCGAGCGCGTCGCGCAGAATCTGGCGGATCTCCTCGCGGGTGATCGGGTCCTGGTCGAGGTGAGCCGAGCGCGCGTCGTCGGCGAGCAGCATCACGTCGATCATCTCGTGGAGCAGCTCCTTGCGCCGCTCGGGCGACTGGTACCGGAGGCGATCGAACTGGTCCATGTGCTCGAGCGTCGTCTCGAAGTCGCCGAGCGTGATGGTCCGGTCCCCGACGCGCGCGAGGACGTGCGCGGCCTGCTCGGGGGTGAGCCCGGTCGCGACGGGGGCGGCGCCGGCGTCCGCGGGCGCCGGGGGATGGCTCTTGCAGCCGGAGCACGCGGCGACGAAGAGGGCCGCGACGAAGGCTCCGGCGGCGGCGGTGCGGCGCATGGCGCCCCAGTTACTACGAGAGGGTACGCGCTGCCAACGCATGGCAGAGCAGGCGCGCGCGGCGTCGTCGCGGAGCAGCGCGCGCACGGCGCCGACGAGCAGGTCGCCCGACGGCAAGCCCGCCTCGCCTCCGTTGCACGACCCGGCGCGCAATAGTAAGTCCCGCGCCATGCGCAAAGCCGAGCGGGACGACACGGTGGCTCCCCCCGCACCTCACCCGAAGCTGCGCTATCGGCGCATCGTCCTCAAGCTGAGCGGCGAGGCCCTCTGCGGCAAGGACGGCGGCTTCGGCATCGACGCGAACGTGATCCGCGAGACCGCCGCGGAGCTCGCCGAGGTCCACGCGCTCGGCGTGCAGATCGGCATCGTCGTCGGCGGCGGCAACATCTTCCGCGGCCTCAAGGGCGCCAGCGCCGGCATGGACCGGGCGCAGGGCGACTACATGGGGATGCTCGCCACGGTCATCAACTCGCTGGCCATGCAGGACTGGCTCGAGAAGGCCAACGTGCCCACGCGCGTGATGACGGCCATCGAGATCCGCCAGGTCGCCGAGCCGTACATCCGCCGGCGCGGCATCCGCCACCTCGAGAAGGGGCGCGTCGTCATCTTCGCCGCGGGCACGGGCAACCCGTACTTCTCCACCGACACGGCGGCGGCGCTGCGCGCGATGGAGATCCAGGCCGACTGCCTGTGCAAGGCGACCAAGGTCGAGGGCATCTACGAGCGCGACCCGGTCACGCACCCGGACGCGACGATGTACTCGCGCATGACGTTCGACCGGTTCATCGCCGAGCGCATCGGCGTGATGGACTCGACGGCCGTCACGCTCTGCCGCGACAACGCGATGCCCATCCGCGTCTTCAAGATGGCGACGCGCGGCAACATCAAGCGCGTCGTGCTCGGCGAATCCATCGGCACGATCGTCGAAGGCGACGCGCGCTCGGCGCGGTAGCGTCAGCGGGGGGCGAGCTGCCCCGAGAACACGTGGCGCGCGGGGCCCGTCATCACGGCGTGGCCGGCGTCGTCGATCGCGATCGTGAGGTCGCCGCCCGGGAGGTGCACCCGCACGGGCGCGCCGCGGGCGAGCAGGCCCTTGTCGATCGCCGCGGCCACCGTCGCGCACGCGCCCGTCCCGCAGGCCATCGTCACGCCAACGCCGCGCTCCCAGACGACGAGGTCGATGGCGCCGGCCTCGACGCGCGCGAACTCGACGTTGATGCCGCGGGGGAAGGCGGCGTGCGTGGCGATGCGCGGACCGAGCGCATCGACGTCGGCGCGGGCGAAGGCGCCGAAGATCACCGCGTGCGGGTTGCCGGCGTCCGCCACGGCGACGACGACCGGGCGGCCGTCGACGTCGAGCGAGAGGTCGCCCGTGGCGCGCACGGACCCCATGTCGACGCGTACGAGGCCGCGCCCGCCCGTGTCGTCGACGTCGCACACGCGCAGGCCGGCGTCGGTGTCGACGAGCAGGCTCGCCGCCCGGGTGCCGCGGGCGCGCGCGAGGCGGAGCGCGACGCAGCGGATGCCGTTGCCGCACATCTCCGGGACGGAGCCGTCGGCGTTGACGACGCGCATGCGCGCGTCGGCCCCGGGCGTGCGCGGCGGCAGCACGAGCAGCACGCCGTCGCCGCCGACGCCGAAGCGCCGGTTGCAGAGCCGGATCGCCTCGTCGGCGGACACGTCCTCGCCGGCGGCGTCGAGGACGAGGAAGTCGTTGCCAAGGCCCTCGTACTTGTCGAACGCGCGCGCGACGCTCATCCGGGCATGCAGGCTAGGCGCGAGGCGCCCGGGGTTCAACGAACGGGCCTTCCGCGCCGGCGGGGACGCGAGGCCCGAGCGCGCCTGGCGCCCCCCTTTTGACCTCTGGCGCCCAGGACTCGGGGGAGGGCGCCATCCCCTTGCCAGGAAGCGCCATGTGCTTTCGGTGGAGCGACGCGGACGGCTTGGCTGGCGCTCTCGTTTCTGGCGATGGCGCCTTCTCCGTCGACATGGAGGGCGACCGCTTTCGGGCGATGCTCTTCTGTCGCTAGGAAGGCGTCATGTCTGTCGCGTTTGGCGCTCTCCTTGCGCGGAGGAGCGCCACGACTCGATGCCATGTCGCCTTGGTCAACCTCTCTGTCGCCTCGGCTCGATGCCGGGGCGCCAGGAAGGAAGGTCGGGGCGCCAAGCGCGGCGAGAGCCCTCGCTCTGGGCCGGGCGTGACGCCTCGCGCGCGGGGGTGGGCGCCCGCGCCAGAGGGCAGATGGGTCTCTCCGCGACGCGAGGCGCCCCGGCACGAAGCCGAGCCGCCTCTTCTTAGGAGAGGTGGCGCCCGAGCCGCGCGCGGACCTCGTCGACCGCCAGGCCCACGACCTCGACGAGCTTGGCGCGCGAGGTGTCGCCGCGGACGAGGGCGACCGTGCGCCGCGGGACCGAGAGCGCCCCGGCGATCGTCTCCAGGAGCTCGGCGTTCGCCGCGCCGTCGACGGGCGGAGCCGCGAGCTGCACGACGAGCGCGCCCTCGCGCACGCCCGCCACCCGGCTCTCCCGCGCGCGCGGCCTGGCGTGCACCTCGAAGCGCACGGCGCCCTCGCGCGTGACGGTGAGCCGCGGTGCTTCCGTCACGCGCACTCCGCGGGTAGCGTGCGGTGCACGATGTCGCGCCTTCGCTGGCTCACGGCGGGAGAGTCGCACGGGCCGCGCCTGACGGCCATCGTCGAGGGGATTCCCTCAGGCCTGCCGCTGCTCGCGGAGGACATCGACGCCGATCTCGCGCGCCGCCAGCGCGGCTACGGGCGCGGCGGCCGGATGAAGATCGAGACGGACCGCGTCGAGATCGTCGGCGGCGTGCGCGACGGCGAGACGCTCGGCTCGCCCCTCGCGCTGTCGGTCGCCAACCGCGACCACGCGTCGTGGCTCGACCGCATGTCGGCCGCGCCGCTGCCCGCGCCCGCCGAGCCCCTGACGCGTCCGCGCCCCGGGCACGCCGATCTGGCCGGAGGCCTCAAGCACGACCGCCACGATCTGCGCGACGTGCTCGAGCGCGCCAGCGCCCGCGAGACCGCCGCGCGCACGGCGGTGGGGGCGGTGTGCCGCAAGCTTCTTTCGGCCGTGGGGATCGACGTGTTCGCCCACGTCGTCGCCCTCGGGGCGGTCGAGGCGCCGGTGCCCGAGGCGACCCTGGGCGAGCTTCGCGAGCGGGCGCGCGGCAGCGATCTGGCGTGCGCCGACCCGCGGGTTGAGGTCGCGATGCGCGAGGCGATCCTCGCGGCGGCCCACGCAGGCGACACGCTCGGCGGCGTCTTCGAGGTGGTGGCGACGGGCGCGCTGCCGGGCCTGGGCAGCCACGTGCACTGGGACCGCAAGCTCGACGGCCGGCTCGCCCAGGCGCTCATGAGCATCCAGGCCATCAAGGGCGTCGAGATCGGCGCCGGCTTCGGGGGGGCGCGCGCGCCGGGCTCGCTGGTCCACGACGCGATCCACTACGACGCGGAGGCGCGAAGGTTCGTGCGCCCGACCAACCGCGCCGGAGGGCTCGAGGGCGGCGTGTCCAACGGGATGCCGATCGTGTGCCGCGCGGCCATGAAACCGATCGCGACGCTCAAGAAGGCGCTCGAGAGCGTCGACGTCCGGACCAAGGAGTCCTACGCGGCCGCCTTCGAGCGCAGCGACGTGTGCGCGGTCGCCGCCGCGAGCGTCGTCGGCGAGGCCATGGTGTGCCTCGCGCTGGCCGACGCGGTGCTCGAGAAGTTCGGAGGGGATTCGATGCGAGAGCTCACGCGCAACGTCGACGGGTACCGCACCCAGCTCGAGGAGTACTGAGCCGTGCGATCCATCGTGCTGAGCGGCTTCATGGCCACGGGCAAGAGCACCGTCGGGCCCGCGCTGGCCGCGCGCCTCGGCGTGCCGTTCGTCGACACCGACGAGGCGATCGAGGCCGCCGCCGGGCGGCGCATCCGCGACCTGTGGTGCGACGAGGGTGAGGCCGCGTTCCGGGCCCGCGAGGCGGCGCTCGTCGAGCGCTTGCTCGCCGACGGGATGAGGCGCGTCGTCGCCTTCGGCGGCGGCACGGTGACCGTCCCGCGGGCGCGACGCCTCGCCACGGAGAGGGCGATCGTGGTGACGCTGACCGCGTCGCCCGAGACGATCGTGGCGCGCACCCCCGACATCGCGGCGCGGCCGAACCTGGCCGTGGGAGGCGACCCGGTCGCCCGCGCGGCCGAGCTGCTCGCGGCGCGCGCCGAGGCGTACGCCGAGTGCCACCTGGCCCTGTCGAGCGAGGGCCTGGAGCCCGACGCGATGGTGGAGGCGATCGTCGCGCTGGCCGAGCGCGATCCCATCCTCATGCCCCTCGGGTCGCGAAGCTACACGCTCGACGTCTGCGACGGCGACCCGTCGCGGCTCACGGATGCCATCGCGCGCTGCGCGCCCTCGTCGGTCGTGCTCGTGACCGACTCCAACGTGCAACGCGCGCGCGGCGAGGCCATCGAGCGGGCCCTGCGCCCGCTCGCGTTCGAGGGCACGCGCGTCACCTTGCCGCCCGGCGAGCGGCACAAGACGCTCGCGAGCGTCGGCACGATCTGGGAGGCCGCGCTGGGGGCCGGCGTCGATCGCGATGCGCTCGTCGTCGCGGCCGGCGGCGGCGTGGTCGGCGATCTGGCGGGCTTCGCGGCGGCGTGCCTGCTGCGGGGCGTGCGCTTCGTGCAGGTGCCGACGACGCTGCTCGCGATGGTCGACGCGTCGGTCGGTGGCAAGACGGGCTTCGACCACGCGACGGGCAAGAACCTCATCGGCGCGTTTCACCAGCCGTCGGCAGTCGTCGCGGATCTGGTCCACCTCGACACGCTGCCCCGGCGCGAGCTGGCGAGCGGCCTGGCGGAGATCGCGAAGATCGCGCTTGCCACCGACGAGGCGCTCCTCGAGGAGCTGGAGCGCCACGCGCCGGCGCTGTCGCGAGGAGACCACGCGGCGCTGGGACCGGTGGTGCGCGCGGCCATCGAGGCGAAGATCCGCGTCGTGCGCGACGACGAGCGCGAGGCGGGGCGGCGCATCCTCCTCAACCTGGGGCACACGGTCGGGCACACGCTCGAGGCCCACGGCGGCTACGCGCGCTGGCTGCACGGCGAGGCGGTCGCCCTGGGCACGCTGGCCGAGCTCGAGGCGGGGGTAGCCCTCGGCTGGACGCCGCCTGCCCTGGTGGACCGGACGCGCGCGCTGTTCGCGGCGCTGGCGCTCCCTGCGCGCGTCGACCGCGACGAGCTTGGAGCGTCCCTTCCCCTGGTGGCGTCCGACAAGAAGCGCTCTCGCGGCGCGCTGCGCATGCCGATCGTCACGGCAGCCGGGCACGCTCGCCTGGAGCGCGTCACCGTGGACGCGCTCCGACGGGCCCTGGGGGCCTGACGCAAGCACCTTTTTGGCGCTTCGCCGGCCGTGGAAGTACCCTTTGCTTTGAACGAGCGCGCGTCCGTCCCACGGAGGGCCGCGCCGACGGAGGGCTGGCATGAAGCGCGTCTTGGGACATTGCTTGGCGGGGCTGGCGGTCGTGGCCGGTGGAGCCGGCGTCATTTCGGCGTGCGTGCACGATGACAGCAGCCTCTACATCCACGCGGTGCTTTACCCCACGCCCGTGGCCATCGGGCAGGCTTGCTTGTACACGGCGGACCCGACCGCGGAGATGCTCTCGAAGGGCATCCTGGACGTGGGGCTGGGCCGCTACCAGTACGATGCGATGTTCCTGGTCGGAAACCAGATGGTCGCGCAGGCGAACCCCCAGCAGGTGCGCACGGAGACGTCGGACATCAACATCCAGGGCGCGGAGGTGCGGATCACCGACGTGGCAGGCAACCAGCTCACCGCGTACACCGCGCTTACCTCGGGGACCGTGCTGGCCTCGACCGGAACCGTGCCCGGTTACGCGGCGATCTCCGCCACCCTCCTGGACGCGACCACGGCGAGGACGCTCAACGTCAAGGGGGGCGCCGTTCAGACGGTCGTGTCCTACACGAAGATGTTCGGGCACACTCTCGGCGGCACGTACGTGGAGTCGAACGAGTTCGAGTTCCCGATCGACGTCTGTTACGGATGCCTCGTCCTGTACACGGCCATCGACACGGCGCTTACGCTGTCGAACGGGCAACCCGCCGCCACGCCGAACTGCCTCGCCCCGTTTCAGTCGGGCTCGGCGGGCGCGACGAGCATCGTGCCCAATCCGTGCGTGACAGGCCAGGACACGCAGATCGACTGCTCGCAGTGCCAGGACTTCACCGTGTGCAGGGGCGCATACCCGAACGGGGCTCCGTCCACGGCCGCGACCGACGCCGGCGCTGGCTGAGATTCTCCTGCCGCCACCCGCGGTGGTACGCTCGCGCCGGATGGAACGCCGGACGATCGACCTGCGCATTGCCGGGCAGAGCTACCGCGTTGTGAGCTCGTCATCGCACGACGACCTGCGGCGCCTCGCCGGGGTCGTCGAGGCGAAGCTGGCCGAGCTCGGGCCTCGCGCGAGGGCCCAGCCGCAGGCTCTCCTTCTCGCGGCCATGGCGCTTGCGCATGAGGTCGAGTCGGAGCGCGGGCAGCGAGCGGCACTGGAGCGCCGGACGCGGGACCTGCTACGACGCGTCCTCGTTCGTCTCGACGACGCGCTTGAGCCGTTCGAGCCGAGCGAGGCCGCCCCGGAGTAGAGGTTTCACGTGAAACACGAGACGACGCCGGCCCTCCGGTTCCTGGAGGAGAGCCTGGTCGAGGTCCGGCGCCAGGGCCTGCTGCGCGAGCGCCCCCCTCCGTCGGACGACGACGGCGTGTCGTTCAGCTCGAACGACTACCTCGGTCTGGCGCGCCGGACGGTCGGGGGGTGGCGCGCGGGATCGGGTGCGTCTCGGCTGCTGGGCGGAGACCGACCCGTTCACCGGGACCTCGAGCGAGCCTCCGCGGAGCTCGTGGGGCAGGATGACGCGCTCGTCTTCTCGAGCGGCTACGCGGCCAACGTGGGCACGATCGCCGCCCTGGCGGGCCCCGGCGACCTGGTCGTCAGTGACGCGCTCAACCATGCGTCAATCATCGACGGAGCGCGGCTCTCCCGGGCTCGCGTCGCGGTTGTCCCTCACCTCGACGTCGATGCGGTCGAACGGGCGCTCGCCGGTCGACGGGAGGGGCGGGCATTCGTGGTGACCGAGTCGTACTTCAGCATGGACGCCGACACGCCCGACCTGCGGGCGCTTCGCACGCTCTGTGACGGGGCGGAGGCAGCGCTGATCGTGGACGAAGCGCACGCCCTCGGGGTCCTTGGCCCGGGCGGCCGCGGGATCTGCGCAGAGCGCGGCATCCGGCCCGATGTGCTGATCGGAACCTACGGGAAGGCCTTCGGTGCCGCCGGGGCATTCGTCGCCGGGTGCGAGGCGCTCACGCTCTGGCTGTGGAACCGAGCACGATCCTTTGTCTTCTCGACGGGAGTGGGCCCGGCCGTCGCCGCCGCGGCGCTCGATAACCTCCGGCGTGCCGCGGCGGAGCCCGAACGTCGGGATCGCGTGCTCTGGGCGGCGACGACGCTGCGCGCAGGCATGGAGCGGCTCGGACTCCGCGTCGCCGGCTACGGGCCCATTCTCCCGTGGATCCTCGGGGACGCCCAGCAGGCCTGGGAGACCGCCTCCGACTTGCAGGGACGGGGTCTCAACGTCCGGGCCGTTCGGCCGCCCACGGTCCCGCCCGGAACGGCACGGATCCGTCTCACGGTCACCGCCGAGCACGCCTCCGCCGATCTCGAGCGAGCGCTGAACGTACTCCGCGAGAGCCGTTGCCGATGAGCCATCTGGTCGTGGTCACGGGAACGGCGACCGAGATCGGCAAGACCCACGTCAGCGAGGCGCTCCTCGTCGCATGGACCGCTTCGGGCCTCCGCACCGCGGGGCTCAAGCCGGTGGAGTCAGGGGTGCATCCAGGCGCGCTCACGGATGCCGCTCGCCTCGATCGGGCCGCGACGTTTCACGTGAAACACTTCGGCGTCGCCCTCCCGGAACCGATCTCGCCCCACCTGGCCGCCCGGCGCGCCGGGGTACGCCTCGACCTGGACGCTCTGGCGGCCGCGCTCCATCCCGTCCGCTCGCACGTCGAGGTTGCCCTCGTCGAGCTTCCTGGTGGCCTCTTCTCGCCCCTGACCGAGGCGCTTTGCAACGCCGACCTCGCGGCTCGCCTCGCGCCGGACACGATGCTCCTGCTCGCCCCGGACCGCCTCGGCGTGCTCCACGACGTCCTCGCCACGACCCGCGCCGCTGCCAGCGAACGCCTCCCCGTCGACGCGGTGATCCTCATCGCCCCCGCACACCGGGATCCGTCCACGGGCACCAATGCGGCCGAGCTGGCCGCGCGCCTGCCGATGCCGGTCCTCACGACCCTCCCCCGACGAGCCGTTCCCGAGCTCGTTCGCGAGGGGAGCCTCGAGCCCATCCTCAACTGGATGCGGCCGCGACTCGGCGTCCGCGCTCGAGCAGGATGATGTCGGCCGAAAGGGCGTCCGAAAAGGCCGCGTCGTGCGTCACGACCAGCACCGTCACCCCGCGGTTGGCCTCGTCACGCACCACCCCTATGAGGCGTTCGACAGCGGCCACGTCGAGGCCCGTCGTCGGCTCGTCGAGGAGCAGCAGGCGTGGCTCGTGGACCAGGGCCCTCGCCAGCGCGATCCTCTGTCGCTGGCCGCGCGAGTAGGTGCGCACGGCGCGACCCGCAAAGGCCCCCACCTCAAACCTCTCCTCCGCGCGGCGGAACGCGGCGCCCGCGTCGCAGCCGTGCAGGTGCGCCGCCAGCTCGATGTTCTCGCGCCCCGTCAGGTCCGGATAGCAGAGCGACTCGTGCCCCACCCACCCGAGCGTCTTGCGCACCTCGGCGCGCCGTGAGCCCAGCGGCCCATGATCCACCCTTCCCGAGGTCGCTCTCGTCAGGGTCCCGACGATCCCGAGCAGCGTCGACTTGCCCGATCCGTTGGGCCCGCGCACGACCGACACGCGCCCCGGCTCGAAGCGGCACGAGACGCCCACGAGCGCGCGTACGGGCCCGTACGTCTTGGTGACGTTTCGAAGCTCAACCGCGTCCGAGGCCATCAACGCGCATGATGGCGCCGTCGGCCCCACGCGCGCAATGCGCGTCGCACCCCGCGCCGCCCGAACGCCGCTCATTTACATATCAACGTCCCGGCGGCGGCGCACGCTCTCCGCTCCCCATGCTACCCTGGCAGACATGACGGCAGCTGCCGCCCGCATCGCCGAGGAGCTCCCGGCCCTCCAGACGCTGCGGCAGGCCGTCGAGGGCGCGCTCGAGGGGAAGGTCGAGGCCGTCGAGCTGGCGCTCGTGGCCCTGCTGGCCCGCGGTCACCTGCTCATCGAGGATGTCCCCGGCGTAGGCAAGACGACGCTCGCGCGCGCGCTCGCCAAGGCCATCGGCGGCGACATGCGCCGCGTGCAGTTCACGAGCGACCTGCTCCCCAGCGACGTCCTCGGCGTCAGCGTCTTCGACCAGCGCCAGGGGGAGTTCGTCCTGCGCCAGGGCCCCATCTTCGCGAACGTCCTGCTCGCCGACGAGATCAACCGTGCGAGCCCCCGCACGCAGTCGGCGCTCCTCGAGGCGATGAACGAGGGCCAGGTGTCGCTCGATGGGCAGACCATCCCGCTGCCCGATCCGTTCTTCGTGATCGCGACGCAGAACCCTCAGGACTTCGCAGGCACCTTTCCTCTACCCGAATCGCAGCTCGACCGCTTCTTGCTCCGCGTCCGCATCGGCTACCCGCCGCCGAACGTCGAGATGCGCCTCGTGCTCGAGGGCAACAGCGACACCGCACGCCTGGTGCCCTGCGTACTCGACCCGGCGCGCCTCGTGACCCTGCAGCGTGAGGTGGAGCGCGTGACGATCGACGGCGCGCTCGCCAACTACCTGCACGCGCTCGTCGTCGCGTCTCGAACCTCTCCGCTGCTGTCGCTCGGCGCCTCGACGCGCGCGGCCATGGCCCTCGGGCACGCGGCGCGCGCGCGCGCGCTCCTGCGCGGACGCCACTACTGCATCGCCGACGACATCCACGACCTCGCGGTCCCCGTCCTCTCGCACCGGGTGCGCCTGGCCACGCACGCGGACGGATTCGTCCCGGCACGCGACGAGGCGGAATCGGCGCTGCGCGAGATCGTCGCGCGGATCCCGGTTCCGCTCTGATCTCGCCGAAGGCCGCCACCCCCGTGGCCGGCGGTGCCCTGTCGCGATGGCTGGCCTTCTGGCGATCGCGCATGCGTGCACCGCGACGGCTCAAGTTCACTCGCGAGGGCAAGTTCTTCGTCGGGATCACACTGGGCGTCGGCTTCGCGGCGATCAACACCGCCAACAACCTGCTCTACCTGCTGCTCGGCATGCTCCTGGCGCTCATCGTCGTCAGCGGGGTCATGAGCGAGCTGTCGTTGCGCGAGCTCACGGTGGTGCGTCGCCTACCGCTGCGCGCCCAGGTGGGTCGCCCTCACCTGGTGGAGATCGAGATCTTCAACCACAAGGGACGGGTGCCCTCGTACGCCATCGAGGTCGAAGACCTTCGCGCGGGGCAGCCCGCCGACAAGCGCTGCTTCTTTCTGAAGATCAGCCCGAAGTCTGCCCAGGTCGCCGCGTACCGGCGGACCCCCACACGGCGCGGCCGCGATCTGCACGTCGGCTTCCGGATCGCGACGCGCTTCCCGTTCGGCCTCTTCGAGAAGTCCCGCGAGGTGCCGTCGGAAGGGGAGCTCGTCATCTACCCTGCAGTCGACCCCGTGACCCTGTCGCCCGCACAGGTGGGTCGTTCTCCCGGGGGGAATGCGCCCATGGGCCGCGGTCACGGCGAGGACTTCCTGGGCCTCCGGCTGATGCGGCCGGGCGAGGATCCTCGCGACATCCACTGGCGAAAGAGCGCCTCGGTCGGACAGGCGGTCCTGCGCGAGCGCTCGCGGGAGGCACGCCCCGACGTCGCCCTCTCGCTCGACGTCCTCCGGCCCGCGGACGCGGGCGACGAGTGGCACCTGGCGTTCGAGCGGCGCATCCGGGACATCGCGTCGCGCGCCGTCGCGCACCTCAAGCGCGGCGACCGCGTGGTCGTGTCCACCACCGCAGGCGCCCGGTCGCGCGCCGACCGCACGCTCGGGGCCGACCCCGTCCTGCGTCTGCTCGCGCTCGTCGAGCCCGTCTCTGCTCCCGCGCGGCGCGCCCGCGAGGCCGCACAATGAGGTTCGGCCTCGTCCACCGCGTCATGACCAACGCGCTGGCTGCGCTGGGCGTCCTCGCGGTCGTCAGCACCGCCTCGCTCCCGCCGTGGACCAACGGACTGCTCGTCGTGGGGCTCGCGACCGCCATCGCCATACCCGAGGGGTGGCAGGGGCGCCCGGCGCTGCGGCACTTCGCGACCCTCGCTCCGCTCGCGCTCTTGCTCCTGCAGGGCGGCCGCCTCCTGCTCGGACGCTCGCCCCTCGACGTCGCCGTGGAGTTCGCGGCACTGCTGCAGATCGTCCGTCTGGCCACCCGGCGAGGCGCCGCGCACGACCAGCAGATCATCGTCCTGGCCCTCTTGCACTTCGTCGCCGGCACCGTCCTGGGAGGCAGCCTTACCTACGGCATCTGCTTCCTCGGCTTCCTTGTCGTCGCGCCGGGTGCGCTGGTCCTCAGCCACCTGCGCCGCGAGGTGGAGGGCAACTACCGCCAGGGCGCGCGCGACCGCACGGGCCTGCCGGTCGACGTGCCGCGCATTCTTCGTAGCCGCCGCGTCGTGGGCCGCAGCTTCCTGGTCACAACGTGCCTTCTCGCCGTGCCCATCCTCGTCTTCACGACGGCACTGTTCGTCCTCTTCCCCCGCGTCGGGCTCTCGCTGCTGCTGCTCAACCACCCGCGCTCGGGGCGCATGATCGGCTTCTCGGACCACGTCGACCTCGGCGACGTGGGCGTGCTGCGCGACGACCCGACCATCGCCCTGCGCTTCGAGGTCGGAAACCTCCCCGAGCCCCCGCCCTCGCGCCTCACCCTGCGCCTGCGCGGCACGGCCTTCGACGCGTACGACGGACGCGCCTGGGCGCGCACGGAGCGGGACCTGCACCCGGGTAACCTCGGCCCCGATCCGGAGAGCATGTCGCTCCTGCGCCGTCCGGATCGTGCCCACGACGCGGTGGTGTCGATTGACCTCGAACCCATCGACCCTCCGGTCGTCTTCCTGCCTCCCCGCGCGGTGGCGATGCGCCTGAAGCCGCAGAGCCAGAGCCTGCTCGGCGAGCCGCTCCTCGTGCAGCTCGGCGCCGACGGCGAGGTCCGCTACTCGGGCTCCGACACGCGCGGCCTTCGCTACGACGTCTACGTCGCCCCGGAGCGCGAGGCCCTCGTCGAGCCGCTCTCGCCCGCCGACCGCGCGCGCTACCTCGAGACGCCGCCCGGCTTGCCCGATCGCGTCTCCGCGCTGGCCCACGAGTGGACCGACGCGTTGCCCACCGCCGACGCCAAGGCGCGCGCGATCGAGGAGCACCTGCGGACCGCGTACGGCTACGACCTCAAGTCCCCGTCGCAGGGGCAGTCGCAGCCCGTCGACCACTTCCTCTTCGAGTCGCGCCGCGGCCACTGCGAGTTCTTCTCGACGGCCATGGCGATGCTCCTGCGCGACGTCGGCATCCCGTCGCGCAACGTCACGGGCTTCGTGGGGGGAACGTGGAACCGCTTCGGGCGCTACTACGCCGTCCGCGAGGGCGACGCGCACTCCTGGGTCGAGGCCTACGTCGATCGGGGGGGGTACCAGGGCTGGCAGACGTTCGACCCCACGCCGGCGAGCGGCGCCCAGCCGCTCGAGCCGCCCGACGGCCTCTATTACTACGCGCGCGACCTCGTGGAGGCCCTCTCTCAGCGCTGGAACACGTACGTCGTCGGCTACGACCTGCGCAAGCAGGTCCGCCTCTTCGACGACATGCACCGGCGCTACGAGTCGCTCCGCGCCCGCACGGGCCTGAGCCGCGGGCCGCTCGCGCGCCTGACGCGGGCGCCCGTGGTCGCCGGCGCGGCGCTCGCGCTGCTGGCGCTCGCCTACGTCGCGTGGAAGCGCCGGCCCCTGCTCGGCGCGCGGCCCGGCGCGCGCGCCGAACCTCGCCCGCCCGATCCCCGCGTCGAGGGAGCCGCCGCCCTCTACCGATCCCTCGAGGTGGCGATGGTCCTGCATGGCGTCGCGCGCCCCCCGTCGACCCCGCCGCTGCGCCATGCCGAGGACCTGCAGGCCCGCCACCACCCGCTCGCCGACGCCGTCTTCGATCTCACCCGCGTCTACCTCACCACGCGCTTCGGCGGCGAGCCGCTTACCGACGATGGCCGGCGGCGCTTCGAGCGTCGCGTCCGCGAGATCCGCAGCCACCGCCGCGAGGTCTCGCCGCACCCCTGATTGCACCTCGCCCCCTCTGCGGTCCGCGAGGACGGCCGCTTGCCCGCGGCTCGGGCGGTCGCGCGCTCACGTGCGGCGGGCGGTCGCGAAGACGCTGAGCTGCAGCCAGCCGGGGAATGCGCGCTGGAGGGTCCGGGGGCTCTCGCGGCGGATGGCGCCGGCGCTCACGGCGCTCGCAAACGGGACGTCGCCGAGCCACATATCCGCCAATGCCTTGGGGGTGGTGCTCAGTCGCAAGTCGACGTCGCGCCCCGGGTTCGACAAGCAAAGCTCGAACTCGTCGATCCTGACTCGAGGAAGAATCGCTCCTTGCCACGTGGGGCGCCGCGGAAGTCGATCTGCACGAGCAGCGGCTCGCGCGGGATGGAGCCTCGATCGATGCGCCGCCGGACGTCCCACATGAGGAGGGCGACGTCGACGTCGTCGCTCTTCAGCTTGCCGCGCGCCCAGCGAGCCCCCCAGTTGCCGCACTCGACGATGATCGGGCCGAGCTCCTGGCCGCCCTCGGTGAGGCGGTACTCGGCGCCGGCGCGCTCGACGACGCCGGCGTCGCACAGCGACTTGAAGCGCTGCGCGAGCACGCTCCGGCTCACCATCGGCACCGGCGTGACCGAGGCCGCCGCCAAGACCATCGTCGGCGCGCGCATGAAGCGCGCTGGAGCCCGCTTCTCTCAGCACGGCGGCCAGACCGTCATGCTGTTTCGCGCAGCCTTGTTGAGCCATCGCTTCGCAGCACTCCACGATGAACTGCGAGCGACCTACGCCGCGCGCGTGAAGGATGCCGCCTGATCATGCCCGGCGCGGATGTGGACCCTGGAAAACTCGCCAAGTCCCCAATCACAGACGGATGGAAGAAGGCGCAACTTTTCAACATTCTCCTATCCCACACCGGCTACGCGGCGGCGTGGGATCGCCGAAACTGCAGTCATCATGGCCGCTGGGATGTTGTTGACCGACGACGTGCTCGCCGAGACCAAGGCCATCATTCGCGAGACCTTGGACGTTCGGCGCCACCCGGAAGCCCGAGAACTTGAACTGGACAGGCTGGACCGCGAGATCAAGGCCACCGAGAGACGGATCTCGGCGTACCAGGAGATGGCTGCGGAATCCGAAGGGGCCGAGCGGGACCGGCATCGAGCCGCCCTACGCGTCCAACTGGCACGTTTGGCCGACCTCCGGAACGTCTTGGCCCGCGTCGAGGCCACACCCGCACCCGCCGACGCCAAGACGGTCCTGGAGCGCCTGGAGGCCCGCGTCGATGAACTTCGGGCGGGCCTTGCCCAGGGGGGCGTGGCCGCCCTTCCCGCCGTCGCGAGCCTGCTCGGGAAGGACCGGCTGGACGCCACCCGCCGTGGCGACGGCAAGTGGGACCTGAACGGCGAGGGCTACCCCGTCCGCGTCTTCCACGCGGATTCCGAGTTCGTCAAAGTCGGCCCGAAGCAGAAGAAGGCCGTGAAGGGCGACGTCACCGGCGTCACCATCACGCCGACGACGCCGTCGCACGGTTCGTGATCTGATCGCGCGCTGAACACCAGGGCCCGGGGCGCGTCGCCGCGTGAAGGCGGGCGGCGCCTCCCGGGCCCGACTCTATCTGCGCCGCCCGCTCAGCCCGTCGGCGCGGTCGCGCTGCGGAAGATCGGTCGTCGAGGTGCGGCGTGGCGCCTTCGATGCCGTTCTTCGCTCGGACCCCGCCCGCGACGGCCGCGCCTCCGGAACGTAGGGGAACCGGAACCGGGCCTCAGTCCAGCTCGACGCCCGTCGCGTCGAGCTCCACCTTGGCGAGGCCGTCGCCGGGCGGGCTGGGCGGGGGAGCGTCCTCGCAGTGCCCCACGTTGCCCGTGAGCACCGTGGCCTGCACGCGCGCCATGTGGCCCGAGGCAGTCCTGGGGACGAAGAACGAGTGGCCGTGCATCCGGATGTGCGCCTGGCTGCCGGTATCCTGGATTTCCATCCAGCACCCGCGCTCCTGGCAGACGGCCGACACCTTGCCCGACGTCGTGACGGTCTGGTTGGCGTAGGCGCCGGGGTTCCCGGCAATCGTCGAGAGCGTCACGACGTTCGACGCCGTGATCGGCGCGCCGACCGCGAGCGTGCCCTTGGGGATCGCGGCCGAGGCTCCGGGCACGGGGGCGGAGGTGCCGGCGGGCGTGTTCGAGCAGCCCGCGAGGAGGGCAAACGTGGCAATCACGGCGAGGCGCATGCTTCGGAATTTATCACGGGCGAGCCCGCCACGTTGCATGTCACGGGTGCGATCCGGCCGGATGGTGCGGACCGCCGCCGGTCGAGCAGGTCGAGATGCCGAAGACCTTGTAGACCGGGCAGACCCCGAACACGCCGGTGATCAGGGGCACGATGCCGATCAGCCCCCAGAGCGTCTTGGGGCCCAGGACCACGAGCGCGAGCAGGAACACGCCGACGACCACGCGCACGACGCGATCGAAGGAACCGACGTTGATGTTCATGACGAGCCTCTCCACGGGGGGAATGCGACCGGCGTGCCACGGCGCCTCGACCGGTCGGCCGCGGGTCGGCCCCACCCGTGCCCTGGCTTCCCGGAGCGGAGCGGGCCGCACCCGTTGCGTGGCGTCGCCGATTTCGCGTGCCAGACCGTGGCCGCTCGCGCTCAGCGCGGGCGGGCCCCGCCCCGCACACCCGTCACGCACGACTGAGTGACTTTGTCATGGCATCCGGGCCCTGCCGTGCTAGCGATGGACGCGGTCAAGGCCGGCGCCCGCTCGCCCGCGCCTTCGACCGGGGAGCCGGCATGGGTATGCGCGCGGCAATCGTCGGAGGTCTGGTCGCGCTCGGCCTTGCTGTTGCCCCGGCGCGCCCCGCCTGCGCCGCCGCCTCGCCGCACCGCAGCGAGCCCTGGCTGCCGTCGTCCAACGGGCGCGCGGCCATCGCGTGGGACCGCACACAGTTCAAGCTGACGCAGTTCCTCGAGCACCCGTATGCCGCCGCCAGCGCGGCCGCCCAGACGCGAAACTTCGCCTACGACAGCTACCCGGGCGTGCGCGTCGGCACGACGGGCACGTGGCTGAGCGGCGTCGCCCCCATCCTCGTCGAGTACGTCCCCGGCACCGGGATCGTGCACTCGATGCGCCAGGTCGGGACGCTGCAGCTCGACGAGTACGACTTCGCGCCGATGGGCCTCGGCGAGTACGCGAGCCTGATGCTGCTGGCCGTGACGCAGACCGGCACGTCGGCCGCCGTCGATGCGTACTCGATCTTCAACTACCACCTGGGCTCGGGCAGCCCGGCCCCCGGCACCGACGCCGAGAGCATCACGTACGACGCCACGCAGGACGCCTACTACGAGAGCGGCCCGTCGGGCGTCGCATTCGGGTACGGCAGCCTGCTGCCGTCGAGCTACCACGGCTGCTCGCCCGACAACCCGTACGCCCTGCTGCAGTCCGGGTCGAACCTCGCCGACGACGCGTCATCGGGGGTGACGACCGACGCCGTGGCGGGCTTCCAGAGCTCGCTCGGTGCGCTCGCGTCGGGGAGCAAGACGTGGGTGGGCTGGCTCACCGTCCTGGCGCCGGACGCCAACGCGTCGGCCGCCGTGGGGCGCGTGCGCAGCTGGATCGCCGGCCGCACGCCCGATCAGCTCCTCGCCGACGAGACGAGCGCCTGGAGCGCCTGGACGCAGGCGCCGCCGTCGGGCGCCAGCGCCAGCGAGGCCGCGCTCGCCCTTCAGTCGCAGGTCGTGCTGCGCATGGGGCAGGTGCAGGAGCCGGGCGCCGCCGCCGGGCAGATCCTGGCGAGCGTCGCCCCGGGCCAGTGGAACATCGCGTGGGTGCGGGACATGGCGTACGCCACCGTCGCGCTCGCGCGCACCGGGCACCTGGCCGAGGCCAAGGCCGCCATCGCCTTCCAGCTGGGCGCGCAGTCGGGCACCTACCAGGCGCAGGTTGGCGCGCCCTACCAGATCAGTGTCTGCCGCTACTACGGCGACGGCACCGAGTGGAGCGACTCGAACACCGACGGCCCGAACATCGAGTTCGACGGCTTCGGCCTGTTTCTCTGGGAGCTCGACGAGTACGTCAAGGCGAGCGGCGACACCGCGTCGCTGGCGACGTGGTGGCCCACGGTCAAGAGCAAGGTCGCCGACGTGCTCTCGGGCTTGCAGGAGTCTTCGGGCCTGGTGAAGGCCGACTCGTCGATCTGGGAGGTGCACTGGAACGGTCAGCAGAAGCACTTCGCGTACACGACGATCACGGCGGCCAACGGCCTCTGCTCGGCGTCGCGCGTGGCGACGGCCGCCGGCGACGGTGCGAGCGCGTCGGCGTACCTCGCGGCCGGGCAGAAGGCGCGCGACGCGCTGCTGCCGAACCTGCGTGCCGCCAGCGGCACGCTCGCCCAGAGCACCGAGGCGCTTGCCGCGGGCACCGGCTGGCTCGACGCGGCGGTCATCGAGGCGATCGACTTCGGCCTCGTCGACCCCTCGCGCCACACGGCGCAGGCCACGCTCGCGGCGATCGCGGCGGGCCTCGTGCCCCAGAGCGGTCGCGGCTTCATGCGCAGCGACGCGGGCGATTGGTACTCGTCCAACGAGTGGGTCTTCGTCGACCTGCGCGCCGAGCGCGCGCTCGAGCTCACCGGCGACAGCGCGTACCAGGCGAGCCTCTTCGGCTGGAACGTCGCGCAGGCGAGCGACAACTTCGGCGAGCTGTCGGAGCTGCACGATCCGGTCACCGCGGACTACGCGGGGCAGTCGCCGATGGTCGGCTTCGGCGCCGGGGCGTACCTGCTGGCGCTGTCCGCGCGGGGCACGCCCGGGGCGCCGACGTGCGGCTCGTTCGCGTCCGAGCCGGCTCTCCCGGTCGACGCCGGGCCCGACGCCGCGGGCGCGCCCGACGGCGGCACGCAGGCGGGTGACGCCGG
>JAJYCT010000312.1 GCA_021778125.1 Myxococcales bacterium | reverse complement strand
CTCTGGAACGACGCCAGCGCGCCCGGCGGCGGCGCGACGACGGCGAGCGCGCCGCCGGGCTGCAGCGCGGCGAGCGCGAGCGACGCCCCCGCCGGGATCGCCTGCATCGCGACCCCCGAGGGCCCCGCGCCCGGCGTGAACCACGCGAGAACCGTCTGCGCGACGCCACCCACCACGGCCGCCCCCGCGACCAGGACCTCGCCCGACGCGAGCACGGCGGCGACCGGCGACCCGAGCGCCACCGGGAGGCGCGCGACGCCCTCCTCGTGCGCGTCGTCCGACGCGGGGTCGACGAGCTCCATCGAGTCGAGCGGCGTCGTGCCCCCCGCGCCGCCGACCCCGCCCACGAGCAGCGTGCGCCCGTCGCGCAGCACGACGGCGGCGTGGCCGGCGCGCGGCTCGCTGAGCGTCACGTGGGCCGTGAAGCCGCCCGCGGACGCGTCGAAGACCTGCGCGTCGGCGGTGGGTTGCCCGGTGCTCAGGGCCACGCCGCCGGCGACCAGGCCGCCCTCGCCGAACGCGGTGACGCTGGCCGCCCGGCGCTGCACCTGCAGCTCGGGGATGGCCTCGGCGACCGCGCCCGTGTCGAGGTTCACGGCGTAGTTGGCGGGCGTGGCCTGCGCGGCGTCGCCGCCGACGAGCAGCGCGCGCGACGAGCCGACGGCGCCGAGCGTCCCGCCGGTGCGCGGTCCGACGCCGCCCGTCAGGCGACACGACCGGAACGCCGGCAGCAGCAGGACGTCGACCGCGCCCGACGCGGCCACGGGCGTGACCCCCTCCCACGAGCTGCCCCCCTCGCTCGCGCCGACCACGAGCGCGCGGGCGCGCGGATCGATCTCCGCGAGCTCCGCGCCGACGTCGCGCAGGAAGTGCCCCGAGGACGGCAGCGTGGCCGGGTAGTCGCCGAGCGCCGCGTAGGTCGCGTAGCCGCCGCCGTCGATCGGGCACGCCGCCGGGACGTGCGCGGTCACGGTGCGCGTCGTGACGGCCGCGTCGTGCGAGCACGCGGCGGCGAGGAGCGTACCGAGGGCGAGGAGGGCCCGGCCCGCGCGCGCGGGCGCACCGAGCTGGATGCTACGATGGCGGAGAGAGCGCTGCGGCACCGGCCCCCGAATGTACCCTCAAGTGTTCGGCAAGTACGTGCTCGAGCGAGAGCTGGCACGCGGCGGGATGGCCCGCGTGGTGCTCGCGACGCTGCGCGGCGCCGGGGGCTTCGAGAAGAAGCTCGTGGTGAAGCAGATCCGCGACGAGCTCGCGTGCGACGACGATTTCGTGCGCCGCTTCGTCGAGGAGGCCAAGACGACCGTCGCGCTCGCGCACCCCAACATCGTGCCCGTCTACGAGCTCGGCGTGGAGCTCGGCACGTACTTCCTCGCGATGGAGTACGTCGAGGGCGCGAGCCTCGCGGAGCTGCTGCGCGCGTGCGCCCGCGAGGGTCGCCCGCTCTCGCCCGAGGAGGGCGCGTACGTGGGCGTCGAGGTCTGCCGCGCGCTCGACTACGCGCACCGCCGGATGAACGTCGTGCACCGCGACGTGACGCCGCGCAACGTGATGGTCGACGAGGAGGGGCAGGTCAAGGTCATCGACTTCGGCATCGCCGCGCCCGTCGCGACGTCGCCGAGCGGCGCGGGCGTCTTCGGCTCGCCGGGGCACATGCCGCCCGAGCAGGCCGCGGGCACCGAGCTCACGCCTGCGGCCGACGTGTTCGCGGTGGCCGTGCTGCTCATGGAGCTCTGGAGCGGCAGGGCGCCGTTCCGGCGGCGCTCGCTCGAGGCGATCGACGGGGCGATGAAGGGGCCGCACCCCCGGCCGAGCGACGCGGACGCGCGACTGCTGCCACTCGACGAAATCCTGGCGAGCGCGATGGCGCTCGAGCCGCGGGCGCGCCCGCAGCAGGCCGAGGATCTGGCGCGCGCGCTGCGTCGTTTCCTGGGCGGCGTGGATCTCGGGGACGTCGCGAGGCAGCTCGGGGCGCGCGTGCGCGCGGTGCGAGCGAGCCCGCCGCCTCCGTCCTCGGAGCCGAAGAAGCCGGCGCTGCAGCGCCCGCCGTCGCGACCGAGCGCGCAGGACATCGGCACGAGGACGTTCGCGGCGCGACCCGAGGTGCTGCCCGCCGAGCCGGCCGAGGGGACGCGGCGCATCGCCCCGGAGCGCCCGGCGTCGCCCGACGGCCCGATCGAGACGGTCGCGACTCGGCCGCTCGAGAGCGGGCCCCGCGAGGACGCAGCGAGGACGGGGCGGGCACGGCGCGACGTGGTGTGGGCGGGGGTCCTGGGGGCGGCGGGCCTGGTCGTCGCGGCGTTCCTGGCCGGACGGGAGGCGAGGACGGCGGTGGCGACCTCGACCTCGACCTCGACCTCGACCTCGACCCCGACCCCGACCTCGACCTCGACCTCGACCTCGACCTCGACCTCGACCTCGACCTCGACCCCGACCCCGACCTCGACCTCGACCTCGACCCCCACTGGCTCCGCACTCGACACCGAAGCGGCGACGATCCTCCTCCTCGGCGACGGCACCGTCGTCACCCTCGACGGGAGCTCGCGCGGGCCGGCGCCCGTGCGGGCGTCGGTCGATCCGGGCCCGCATACGGTCCTGTTCACCTTCCCCGCCACGGGCGAGTCCAGGCAGACGACGCTGTCGGTCCGGCCGGGAGACCGCAGGACGCTGCGCGCCGATTTCACCGGCGCGGCCCCGAGCATCCGCATCGTGCGCTAGCCGCCCCTCGGGCCCTGCCGTGACGCGTCGCGCCCGCCGCGCCCGGCGCCGGGCGTGTGATCTCTGCCGCCCCCGCCCGCGCTCGCCGCCCCCCTCCCTCGGCCCGTGTGGTAACGCCAAGGCAACGCCATGCCCGACTTCCTGGACCTCTCCCGCCACTACTCCGAAGAAGAGCGGTCGATCCGCGCCGCCGTGCGCTCCTTCGTCGACGCGCGCGTCCTGCCGACGATCGCCGACCACTGGGAGAAGGGCTCGTTCCCCACGGAGCTCATCCCCGAGATCGCGGGCATGGGCCTGCTCGGCTGCAACCTGCACGGCTACGGCTGCGCGGGCCTGAGCGAGATCGGCTACGGCCTCGCGATGCAGGAGCTCGAGCGCGGCGACTCGGGCGTCCGGTCGTTCGCGAGCGTGCAGGGCTCGCTCGTCATGTACCCCATCCACAGCTTCGGGTCCGAGGCGCAGAAACAGAAGTACCTGCCCGAGATGGCCAAGGGGAAGATCATCGGCTGCTTCGGCCTGACCGAGCCCGACTTCGGCTCGAACCCCTCGGGCATGCGCACCGTCGCGCGCGACGACGGCGACGGCTACGTCCTCAACGGGACCAAGCGCTGGATCACCAACGGCAACCTCGCGCAGGTCGCGCTCGTCTGGGCGAAGGTCGGCGGCGTCGACGGCGAGGTCCGCGGCTTCCTCGTCCCGACCGACGCCAGGGGCTTCGAGGCGCGCCTCATCCACAAGAAGGCGAGCCTGCGCGCGAGCGTCACCAGCGAGCTGATTCTCGAGGACGTGCGCGTCCCCAAGGACGCGATCCTGCCGAACGTGCGCGGGATGAAGGGGCCGCTGTCGTGCCTGACCGCGGCGCGCTTCGGCATCGCGTGGGGCGTCATCGGAGCCGCCGAGTCGTGCTTCGACTGCGCGGTCGCCTACGCGAAGGACCGCGTGCAGTTCGGCGGCAAGCCCATCGCCTCCCACCAGCTCGTGCAGGCGAAGTTCGCCGAGATGCTCACGCAGATCACCAACATGCAGCTCGGGGCCCTCGAGGTCGCGCGGCTCAAGGAGGAGAAGAGGCTCCGCCCGCAGCACGTGAGCTTCATCAAGCGCCAGAACGTGCGCGCGGCGCTCGAGATCGCGCGCGTGTGCCGCGACGTGCTCGGTGGCAACGGCATCACGCTCGAGTACCCGGTCATGCGCCACATGTGCAACCTCGAGACGGTCTTCACCTACGAGGGCACGCACGACATCCACACGCTCATCCTGGGGCAGGACGTCACGGGGATCGCCGCGTTCGAGTGACCCGGCCCCGCGGCCGGCCGCCTACCCGAGGAACGTCGCGTCCAGCGCGCCGGCCGAGCGCAGGGCCTCGTAGAGCGCGATCCCCACCGCGTTGGCGAGGTTGAGCGACCGGACGGCGCCGAGCGTGGGGATCCCGACGACACGGTCGGGGAAGCGCGCCAGGAGGTCCTCGGAGAGGCCGACGCTCTCGCGGCCGAAGACGACCGCGTCGCCGGGGGCGTAGCCGGCGCCCAGGTAGCTCTTCGGCGCGATGGCCGAGAACAGGTGCAGCCGCCCCGCCGGCGCCTCCTTGCCCCACGCGTGCAGGAAGTGCTCGAAATCGACGTGCCGCCGGATGTCCACCAGGTGCCAGTAGTCGACCCCGGCCCGCCGGACGCTGTGCTCGTCGATCCGGAAGCCCAGCGTGCCGACAAGGTGCAGGGGCGAGGCCGTCGCGGCGCACAGGCGGGCCACATTTCCCGTGTTCGGGGGGATCTCGGGCTCCACGAGCACGACGTGCAGGGGGGTCTGCAGCGGCGCGGCGCGAAGGCGTGGGGTGGAGGAGGAGGTCCGCGGCATGCGAGGGGGGAGTCGGGGTTCGGTACCATCACCTTGACGGTCCAGGCGCGCAAACCGTAGCCTCGCGAGTTGAACGTCGTCACGGGAACCCCCCTTGCGAATCCTCCCCAAGGCCGCCCTCGCGCTTGCGTCGTCCGCTGCCATCCTGGCCGTCGCGGCCGGCGCCCTCGCTGCCCCCATGGATCCCACGCCCGATCGGCTCTACCTGCAGCCGCACGGCCTGCCCTCGGGCGTGAGCTGCCAGGACGTCGCGAGGAACCCGAACCTGGTGCTCACGCACCCGGGGTTCAAGCCAGGCGCCCTGCCGAACCAGTTCCCCTGCAGCCCCAACAACTCAGGGTGGGCGAACATGATGGCGGAGCTCGGCGCAGCGATCGCGCCGAGCGCGTTCCACCCCGCCCGCACGACGGGCTACGGCGGCTTCGCGCTCAGCCTCGAGGCCAGCTACACGCACATCAACGCCGACAACACCGACAGCAACGGCACGCAGTACTGGCACCAGGGCACGCAGGGCAACACGCAGCCCAACGGATCGTTCGGCACGTCCAACCAGAGCCCCGACTCGGTCCTGCAGATCTACACGCTCAAGGCGCGCAAGGGCCTACCCCTGGGCTTCGAGATCACGGGCGCCCTCGGCATGATCTCGAACACGACGCTGTGGGTCGGCGGGGCCGACCTGCACTGGGCCCTGCTCGAGGGTTACCGCACCGGCTTCCTCGGCTACCTGCCCGACATCGCCATCGGCGGCGGCGTGCGTACGCTGTCGGGGCAGCAGAGCTTCTACATGACGACGGTCGGCATCGACGCGCAGATCTCCAAGCCGATCGCGCTCGCCGACCAGGCCGTGCTGACGCCCTACATCGGCGGCCAGCGGCTCATCGAGTACGCCAACTCGGCGATCGTCAACCTCACGCCGAGCGTCGACCCCATCGCGCAGTGCGGCTACCAGGGCACCAACGTCCCGGGCAACCCGTACGCGCCCGGCGTCACCGGCTCGTACAACGGGTCGCCTTACCCCAAGGGGCAGTTCGACGGCTCGCCCGTGTGCAAGAACACGCTCTCCAACGGCGCGGCCAACAACAGCGACTTCAACAACCAGGTCACCTTCCAGAAGCAGACATTCTACCGGTGGCGCGGGATCGCGGGCCTTGCGTACCGCTACGAGATGCTCTGGCTCGCCGGTCAGTTCGCGATGGACCTCGAGGATCTCGGCGCCGAGAACGGCAACCTGTTGGGCGGCACGCAGGCCAACCCGAACGGGACGTTCGGGCTCACCGGCGCGCGCCAGTGGACGATGTCGCTCGAGGCGGGCGTCTTCTTTTAGCGGGGACCCCCCCATGGGTACGGGCCCGCTGCGGACCGGGGTGCTCGTCGCGCTGCTCGCGCCGGCGGGCGTCGCGCTCGTCGCGTGCCCGGGCCGGGTCCTGGAGGGCGTGGGCGTCTCAGGCCCGCGCGGGGCGCCCGAGCACGCCGCGGCGCGGGCTGACGCGTCGGCGCCGCGCGCGCCGTCGCCCGTGCCGCCCGACTTCCGGACGCGCATGACGATCCTCGCGCCGAGGCAGCTCTCGCACGGACACGGCGACGCCTTCGACGCGATCGTCTGGGGCGACGACGGAGCGGGCGCCGCGTGGAAGGCGGGCGCCGCGATGCCCGACGGGGCCGCGCTCGTCGAGGAGCTCGTCGAGCGCACCCCGCGCGGCGACCGCCCGGCCGGGCTGCTCTTCATGGGCAAGCGCGAAAGCGCGTGGCGCTTCGTCGCCGTCGGCCCAGGCGGCGACGTCGTCGACGACAGCCGCGTCGCGCGGTGCGCGGCGTGCCACGCGGACGCCCCGCGCGACGCCGTGTTCCGCCTCGATCAGGGCAGCAGGGCCGCGACGAGCGCGCCGATCACGGCGACCGTGCCGACGGCGGTGGCCACGACCGCGGCGAGCATCGACGCCCGCAGCGCCGGCGCCGCCGACGCCGCCTCGA
>JAJYCT010000311.1 GCA_021778125.1 Myxococcales bacterium | reverse complement strand
TCTCGCCGCTCGTCGCCCACGCCGCCACGCTCTGCTCGCAGTCGAGCGGAGGCAGCGTCGCGTCGCCGTAGCCCGCGGCGCGCGAGAAGTACGTCGCGGTGAGGGCGGGGACCAGGCCCCCGCCGGGCACCGCGACCGCGTTGAAGATCGTGTCGTGCCCCTCGGCCTCGAAGAGCCACGCGCCGGGGCTGCCCGCGAGCAGCGCGTCGCGAGCGCGCCCGTAGCTGGACGTCCCGTCGTCGTTCCACACGATCGACGACGGCGGCAGGCTCACGGCGAGCCCCGGCGACAGGCCCGAGCCGCCCGCCGCGACCGCGTACGCCGTCACGCTCACGGGCGTCGCCCCGCCGCCGAAGGTCGAGAGCGGGAGCGCGTCGGGCGCGTCGTCCACGATGCGCACCGTCCGGAGCGTGAGGTCTCCCGCCGCCGGGGCGTATCCCAGCGCCACGACCGCGAACCCCGCGGCGAACGCGCCGTCGAGCGCGCCGGCGATGTCCGCCGGCAGGTCGAAGCCCCAGCTCCCGAGCACGAGGTCGAGCGCGCCCCGGTCGCCGGCCACGGCGGTGCTCCATGGCACGGCTGTCGCGGTGTGGCTGAAGTCTCCTTCCGCCTCGGCGCTGCCCGCGATGCCGCACGGCGGAGGCGAGTCGGGCGGGACGACGCGCGGCGCCGTCGCGACCTCGAGCGCCTCGAGCCAGGCGTCCGACGCCAGGTCGACGCGCGCCCCCGGGCGCACGGGCAGCAGCCAGGCGAGCTTCGTCGCGGTCCCGCGGACCTGCACCGAGGCCCAGCGCGTCGCGCGCCCCCCGGCGCTCGCCGCGGCGACGCGCAGCGCGACGGGCGATGACGCGCCCCCTGGCGCCGAGATCAGGGCGCCCATCGCCGACGCATTCCCGGAGACGGCGAGCAAGGCGGCGCAGCAGGCGGCTCGGAGGGGGCGTCGGCTCGTCATGCCACACACGCAAGCGCAAGCGGCGTGCCTCGATTCTTGCTCCTCCCCGAGCGCGGGCCTCTACCATGCACCGTCGATGTCGACGCTCAGGCCTCTCGTCATCGTCAACCCGCACTCCGGCGGCGGTCGCGCCGGGCGGACGTTCCCCGGCGTGCGCACGGCGCTCGAGCGTCGCCTCGGGGACGTGGACGTCGTGTTCACGGCGCAGCCCGAGCACGCGATCGACCTCGCGCGCGACGCGGCGCGGGCGGGGACGCGGCTGCTCGTCGCGGTCGGAGGCGATGGCACGCTCCACGAGGTCGCCAACGGCGTGCTCGACGCGGGGGCGCAGGGCGCGGCCGTCGGCTACGTCGGGCAGGGGACCGGCGGCGACTTCCGCCGCACGCTGGGGCTCGAGCACGCGCTCGATGCCTACGTCGACGCGATCGCGAGCGGGCGCGAGCGGAGGGTCGACGTGGGTCGCCTGCGCTACCGCGCGCGCGACGGCAGCACACGCTCGCGCTGGTTCGTGAACATCCTGTCGGCGGGGATGGGCGGCCTGGTGGACCGGTACGTGTCCGAGACCACCAAGGCGCTCGGCGGCAAGGCGGCGTACTTCTGGGCGAGCGCCCGTGCCCTCGTGCGCTGCCGGCGGGGGCGGCTGCGGTGCCAGGTCTCGCTCGCCGGCGACCGGCACGAGCGGCAGCTCGACACGTACATGATCGCCATCTGCAACGGCCGCTACTTCGGCAGCGGCATGCACGTCGCGCCGATGGCCCGGCCCGACGACGGGCGCTTCGAGGTCGTGTCGATGGACGCCCCCGGCAAGCTCGCCTTCGCCGCCGTGTCGCAGCGCATCTACGACGGGGCGCACCTGTCCTCCCCCGGCGTGCAGCACTTCGCGTGCGATCGCATCGCGATCGACCTCGACAACGAGCCGGCCCGCCCGGTCTTCCTGCTCGACGTCGACGGCGAGCCGCTCGGCGGCCTGCCGCTCGAGGTGGAGCTCGTCCCCGGCGCGCTCGCGCTGCGGGCGTAGGAGCCCAGGCTCGTGCTATCCCTCCTCCAGGCACGCACGGAGAACCCGATGGCCCGCAAGGTCGAGCGCACCGAGGCCGAGTGGCGAGAGGTCCTGACGCCGGAGCAGTACGCCGTGGCGCGCCAGAAGGGCACCGAGCGCGCGTTCACCGGCGCGTACTGGGACTGCCACGACGCCGGGACCTACCTGTGCGTCGCGTGCGGCGAGGCGCTCTTCGCGAGCCAGGACAAGTTCGACTCGGGGTGCGGCTGGCCGAGCTTCGTGCGGCCCGCGGCGCAGGGCGCCGTCGAGGAGGCCGAGGACCGCGGCCACTTCATGGTCCGCACCGAGGTGCTCTGCAGCGCGTGCGGCGCGCACCTCGGGCACGTCTTCGAGGACGGGCCGGCGCCCGCCGGGCTGCGCTACTGCATCAACTCCGCGTCCCTGCGGCTCCGGAGGGCGACGTGAAGGCCGCGGCTCTGCTGCTCCCCCTCGTCCTGCTCTCGCTCGTGGCGGGCCTCGCGTGCACGTCGCAGGGCGTCCACCCCGCGGCCCTGGGCGGGTGCACGCCCGAGGACGGCTCGCCGTGCTCGGTCGTCGGCGGCGGGGGCGGCGGCGGCAGCGGCGGCGGCCACGACGGCGGCGCCGGGGTCGACGCGGGCGACGACGCGAGCGCGGTCGACGCGGGCGAGGGCGACGGGGGCGCGGTCGACGCCGAGGGCGGGGGCCCCCCCACCTTCGACCTGTAGAGAACTTGGCCGGCGGCCGCCGCCTCGCTTAGCGAAGGGGATCGTGAAGAAGCTCGTCGCCGGCGCGGCGCTCGCGGGGGCCTGCCTCGCGCTCCTCTGCGGGTGCAACGACTCGTCGATGCCCGGCAAGGTCCTCGGGATGTACAAGGTCGTCGGGCAGTCCACGTCGAACACCTGCGGCCTGGGCGCCCCGAGCCCGTGGACGTTCGACGTGCAGCTCTCGCAGCAGGGCACCACGCTCTACTGGAGCTGGCTCGACGGCAGCCCGCTGCTCTCCGGGCCGCTGGGCTCCGGCTCGGCGGCGAGCCTCAAGTCGAGCGGCACGCTCAACGCGGACTCGACCGACGCGGGCCTGGGCCCCTGCAACCTCGAGCGCGACGCCGACCTCGAGGTCGCCCTCGCGTCGGGCAGCCCGCCGCCGTCGTTCGGGGGCACGATCGGCTACGCCTTCCAGGCGAGCGGCGGCTCCGACTGCCGCGATCAGCTCACGGCCTCCGGGGGCATGTTCGACGCGCTGCCGTGCGCGGTGAGCTACACGGTCAGCGCCACGCGGCAGTGACGCCAGGGCGCGCGGCGCAGCCCCGCCGTGGACCCGCGCGAGGCGCGCTCGCCCCGGGAGCGTCGCGCGGCGACCTCGCCGCCCCCCCCGGGCTCGGGTAGCCTCCGTCCGCTCATGGGTCCTCGCGTCCGCGCCCTCCGGCGCGCGATCTTCGGAAGGAGCGCCGCCCGGGTGCTCCTGTTCGCCACGCCGACGCTGCTGGCCATCGCGATGGATGTGGCGCTGCGGTGGCCGTCGCTGCGCGTCTTCCCGCCGCGCGAGTGGCTCAACTACTTCGGCTCGTCGCTCGCCAGCGCGGGCTTCTGGGGCGGCCCCCTCTGGCTGGCGTCGCGCGCGTGGCCCGGCCGCCGGTGGCCCGCGCGCGCCGCCATCGGCCTGTTCGCGGCGCTCTTCGTGCTCCCGCTCGCCACGTTCGCCTTCGCGGGGCAGGCGCTCTACTACCGCGTCTTTCACTACTACATGGGCCGCGACACCGTGCGCCTCGGCATCAAGCTGCGCGGCACGTTCGTGGCGTGGCTCGCGTCGTGGGGCGCGTCGGTCGCCCTCATGCTCGCCGTGGGCCTGGTCGCCACGGCGATCGTGCTCGCCGTCGTCCGCCGCGGGTCCCGCTCGATCCGCCCGGCGGGCCTCTACCTGCCCGTCAGCGGCTTCGCGGTGGCGTCGACGTGCTTCTGGCTCGACTTCGTCGAGTCGCGCTCGCTGCAGGCCGCGCCGCCCGACACGTGCTTCATCCACGGCGTGATGCACGCGGCGCGCGACGCCGTCACGGGCAAGGGCTGGGTCAAGCGCGGCATCTCGCAGCGCGAGCCCGATCCGCTGCCGCCGCTCGCGGCCCCGGCGCACCGGCCCCGCGTCCTGCTCGTGGTGACCGAGAGCGTGCGCGCCGACGCGATGTGTTCGTCGCCGTCGCTCGGGTGCAAGGCGCGCTTCCTCGACGAGGCGGCGCCCGATCGCCTGCCGCTCGGCCGGCTGACGACGCAGTCGTCGGGGACGTTCTCGGCGTGCGTCATGCTCTGGACGGGCCTCGCCCCCGACGCCGACTTCCGGACGATGCACCACGCGCCCGTGCTCTGGGAGGTCGCCCGGGCGCTCGGCTACCGCACGGCGTACATCGGCTCGCAGAACCTGCGCTACGACGACTTCGGCGCCTTCCTCGAGCGCGCCGGCCTCGACGTCGAGGCGAGCGCCATGGATCTGGGCAACGCCCCCGATCCGCACATCGGCGCCCCCGACGAGAACGCGACCGCGCGCCTGCTCGACTTCGTGCGCGGCGTGCCGGCGGGCACGCCGTACTTCGCGGTGCTGCACCTGTCGAACACGCACTGGCCCTACCGCGTCGATCCGGACCTGCAGCCGTTCGCGCCGCACGACGACTCGCCGATGGCGCCGACCGGCGAGCTGCACAACCACTACCGCAACAGCGTCCTGATGCAGGAGCGCACCGTCTCCCGGATGCTGCGCGCGCTGCGGGCCACGCCCGGCTGGCAGGACACGGCCGTCGTCTTCCTCTCCGACCACGGCGAGCAGTTCCGCGAGCACGGGGGGCTCTACCACCTGACGTCGCTCTTCGAGGAGCAGGTGCGCGTGCCGGGGTTCCTGCTCGCCGGCGAGCGCGCCCTCGACGCGGCGCTGCGCGGCGCGCTCGAGCAGTGGCAGAAGCGCCGCACCTACTCGCAGGACGTGCACGCGACGCTGCTCGACCTGCTCGGGGTGCTCGACCGGCGGGGGGCGATGCCCTACGCCGACCGGCTGACGGGCCGGTCGCTGCTCCGGCTGCCGCCGGGCGACGAGCCCCTGGTCCTCATGTCCACGGCGAGCGGCGTGTGGGAGCCGGACGACGCGAAGTTCGGCGTGATGCGGGGCGACCTGCTCGCCGTCCGCTCGGGCGCGGGGCCCTGGCTCTGCTACGACGCGCGCCTCGATCCCGCGGAGCACATGGGGCGCAGCGCGATGCCGGGGTGCGGGCCGCTCGTCGACCTGGGCAACGAGCGGTTCGGGCCTCTCTGGCGGTGAATGTGCGCGGCGCGCGCGCGGGCGCGTTGAAGCAAAGCTCGACGCCACCCGTCTCATCAGGGATAGTTCTGGGCTACAGGAGGTCTTTTCCATGGCTCGTTGGTCTTTGCTTCTGGCCGCCGTGGCGGCGGGGGCGGTCGTGACTCTCGCGTCGGGGGCGGCGCGGGCCTCGGGCGACCTCTTCGCCGACTGCGGCGGGGCCGTGTTCAACGGCAACGAGCAGTGCACCGTGACCGCGAGCGGCGGCTGCACGGCGGCGTGCGCTCCACCGAAGCTCGTGGTGGCCTGCTCGGCGAAGCTCGAGGCGGGGTGTACGGGCGGCTGCACCGCGACGCTGCCGAGCTGCGAGACGAGCTGCCAGGGCAGCTGCGACACGGCGTGCCAGGCCAACCCCGGCAACTTCAGCTGCTCGGCCGACTGCGAGGGCACGTGCCAGGGCAACTGTTCGAGCACGTGCTCGTCGATGTCGGGCGACACCAACTGCGAGGCCGAGTGCAAGGCGGCCTGCGGGGCGCGCTGCGACGCCGGGTGCACGGGCCAGCCGCCGGGCGCGTCCTGCAGCGGGGCGTGCCAGGGCAGCTGTCAGGGCAGCTGCACGGGCCAGGCGAACCTCTCGTGCGACATCCAGTGTCAGGCTCAGGGGCAGGTCAGCTGCGCCGCGAGCCTGCAGACGAACTGCGAGGCCTCGTGCAACGCCAACGCGGCCATCTTCTGCAACGGCCAGTTCATCAACCCGCAGGACGCCAACGCCTGCGTGGACGACCTGAAGAGCCTATTCAACATCAAGGTCGAAGGCTGGTCGTACGCCACCTCGAGTTGCGACGGCGGCGTGTGCAGCGCGCAGGCGGCGGCCGGCGGGCAGGCCTCGGCCTCGTGCGACCTGGCTCCCTCGGGCACGCCGCCGCTGTCGGGCGGCCTGCTCGCGCTCGGCCTCGGCAGCGTCGTGGCCGGCGTCGTCCGGCGCCGCGCCCGCACGGGCTGAAGGGCTGACGGGCGCCGCGCGCTCAGCGCCGGCGCTTCTTCTTGCCGATCCCGCGCGCCTCGCGCGTGGCCTGGCGCTTCTCGTTCGCGCGCGTCAGCTCCTCGACGCGCGCCATCGCGGCGAGCACAGCGTCGATCCGCGCGGCGACCGAGGCCTCCGTCTCCGGCGCGCCGTTCACGCTCGCCGGCGCCTCGCCCCCGAAGAGCGCCTCGAGGCCCGCGCGGATGGCGTGGAGGCGCGTCAGGCGCGTGAGCTTGCCCACCTTCGGCACGTCGATCCCTCTCGCGCCGCACGACACCGCGCCC
>JAJYCT010000310.1 GCA_021778125.1 Myxococcales bacterium | reverse complement strand
TCGCCACGCCGGGCAGCCTCTGGACGGTCCTGGTCGCGTAGGCCCGGCCGACGGCCGCGGTCCTCCCGGCACGGACCACGCCGGTTGTCGGACGGGGCCACCCCGATAGACTGGGCCCCGGAATGATCGGCCACTGGGTCTCGCTCGTGCGTCACACACCGCTCGCGATCCTCACCGATCTCGACGGGACGCTCCTGCCCTTCGCGCCGACCCCGGAGGAGGCGCGCCCCGATCCCGGGCTGATGACGCTGCTGCGCTCCCTCGCCTCGCGCCCCGGCCTGCGCGTCGTGATCGTGAGCGGGCGGCCGCACACGACGCTCGAGCGGTACTTCCCCGACGAGGCCCTCTGGCTCGTGGCCGAGCACGGCACGTGGTACCGCGCCGAGGGCGCCTGGCAGCCGACCATCGAGCTCGCCCCCGAGCCGATCCATCGCCTCGCCGAGCGCCTCGAGGAGATGGCCAGGGCTCACCCCGGGGCGCGCGTCGAGCGCAAGAGCTGGTCGTGCGCGCTGCACTACCGGCGGATGCCCCACCACGCCCGCGCGGCGTTCGGCGTCGAGGCGAGCGTCATCCTCGAGGACTTCCTCGCCCGCCACCCGAGCTTCGAGCGCATCGAGGGCGAGCAGGTCATCGAGATCCGCGCGGCCGCGGCGCGCAAGTCGTTCGCCGTCACCTGGGCCCGGCAGCGCCTGGGCGCCGACGTGCGGCTCGTCGCGCTCGGCGACGACCTCACCGACGAGCACCTCTTCGCCGCGCTCTCGCCGACCGACGAGGGCGTGCTCGTCCGCGGCGGCGTCCCGAGACGGACGCACGCCCGCTGGGAGGTCGGCGGCGTCGCCGACGCGCGGGCGTTCCTCGCGTTCATCGACGACGCGCGCAGCGAGGGCAAGCGCATGAGCCTGAGCGCCGTCCCCCTCGCGCCGGTCCGGCCGCGCGTCCCGTCGCTGGCGGCGCCGAGCTCGCTCCTGGTCGTGTCCAACCGCCTTCCCGATCTGCGCTCCTCCGAGTCCGTGGACCCGGTGCGGCGCGTCAACGTCGGGGGCCTCGTCTCGGCGCTCGAGCCGATCCTCGCGGAGCGCCACGGGCTGTGGCTCGGCTGGGGCGGGCGCGTCGTGCCCGACTGCGACGAGCCGGGCTACGGCGTCGACGAGGGCTCGCCGCCGCTCGCGTGGTTCGACTACCGGCAGTCGTGGCTGCGTGACTACTACTCGGGCTTCTGCAACGCGACTCTGTGGCCGCTGCTCCACTCCTTCCCGAGCCGCGTCGTCATCGACGAGACCACCTGGCGCTCCTACGTCGACGTGCACGAGGCCTTCGCCGACGCGGCGCAGCGGTACGTCACGCCGCACGACACCCTCTGGGTGCACGACTATCACCTGCTGCTTTTCGCGCGCACGATGCGGGCGCGCGGCCACCGCGGCCCCATCGGCCTGTTCCTCCACGTGCCGTTCCCGGGGCCGGACATCTTCTCGATCCTCCCCTGGGCGCGCGAGGTGCTCGGCGCGATGCTCGAGTTCGATCTCGTCGGCTTCCACACGCACGGCTATGTCGCCAACTTCACCGCGTGCGCAGCGTCGCTCCTGGGGTCGGTCGCCGGGCCGCACGTCGTCGAGCACAGCGGTCACTTCACGAGCGTCGAGGCGTTCCCGATCGGCATTCTCCCCGAGTCGTTCCAGGAAGCCCCGGAGCCGGCGCTCGTCGCGGAGATCCAGGATCTCACGCGCTCGCTCGGCTCGACGCGCCTCGTGCTGGGGGTGGACCGGCTCGACTACACCAAGGGCATCCCCGAACGACTGCTCGCGTTCGGGCGCCTGCTCGAGCTCTACCCCGAGTGGCGAGGGCGCGTGTCGCTCATCCAGATCTCGGTCCCCTCGCGCGCCGACATCCCCGAGTACGTCGAGCAGCGCGCGAGCGTGGAGGGCATCGTCGGGCGGGTCAACGGCCAGTTCGGCGAGCCCCACTGGGTGCCGATCCGCTACCTCTACCGCGGCTACAGCCGCGCGCACCTCTCGCGCCTCTACCGCGCGGCGCACGTAGGCTACGTGACGCCGCTGCGCGACGGGATGAACCTCGTCGCCAAGGAGTACGTCGCCGCGCAGGATCCCGACGACCCCGGCGTGCTCTTGCTCTCGGAGTTCGCCGGCGCGGCCGCCGAGATGAAGGACGCCCTGCTCACCAACCCGTACTACACCGACGGCATGGCGCGCGACCTGGACCGCGCGCTGCGCATGCCCCTCGAGGAGCGCAGGGCCCGCCACGGCCGGTTGCTCGCGGTCACCGAGCGGACCACCGCGCTGTCGTGGGCGGAGTCCTTCCTGGCCGCCCTCTCCGAGCGAAGCCCGCGGAGGGGGACGTGAACCTCGAGCACCTGGGGCTCATCGGCAACTGCCAGTACTCCGCACTCGTCGCGAACACCGGGGACGTCGTGTGGTGCTGCCTGCCGCGCTTCGACTCCGAGCCCGTGTTCGGCCGGCTGCTCGACGGGGACGGCGGGAGCTTCTCGGTGCAGCCGCCGGGGGGAGCGACCGGCGCACAGCGCTACCTGCCCAACACCAACGTCCTCGAGACGGTCTTCTCCACGACGGAGGGCCGCTTCCGCGTCGTCGACTTCGCCCCCCGCTTCGCGCAGTACGATCGATTCTTCCGGCCCACGCAGCTCCACCGCGTCATCGAGCCGCTCGAGGGGACGCCGCGCGTCTGCGTGACGTGCGAGCCGCGCCTCGGCTGGTCCAAGCGGCAACCGGCGGCGGTGCCCGGCTCGAACCACATCCGCTACGAGGGCTTCCCCGCCGAGCTGCGCCTGACGACCGATCTGCCGCTCTCGTACCTCGGCGGCACCCCGTTCGCGCTCACGCGGCGTCAGCACCTGGCCCTGACGTGGGGCCGGCCCATCGAGGAGCCCCTCGAGGCGTGCACGATGCGCTTCCTCGAGGAGACGACGCGCTACTGGCAGCGATGGGTCAAGCAGTGCTCGGTCCCGCCGGTTCACCAGGCCAAGGTGATCCGCTCGGCGCTCGCGCTCAAGCTCCACTGCTTCGAGGACACCGGGGCGATCGTGGCGGCGATGACCACGTCGATCCCCGAGGCGCCCGGCAGCGGGCGGACGTGGGACTACCGCTACTGCTGGCTGCGCGACGCCTACTACGTGCTCTCGGCGCTGGGGCTCATCGGGCACTTCGAGGAGCGCGAGCAGTTCATCCACTACCTGCTCAACGTCGCGTCGAACCACCCGACGCTGGAGCTCGCGCCGCTCTACCGCGTCGATGGGCGCGTCGACCTCGAGGAGACGATCCAGGCGGCGTGGTCCGGCTTCGAGAGCCACGGCCCCGTGCGCGTCGGCAACTCGGCGGCGCGCCACGCGCAGCACGACATCTTCGGCGAGATGGTGCTGGCGCTCGCGCCGATCTGGGTCGACGAGCGCCACGAGGCGGAGCGCTCCCCCCACGCGCTCGAGCTCATGGGGCGCTTGGCACGCAAGGCCGCGAGCGTGGCCGGTACGCCCGACGCGGGCATCTGGGAGTACCGCGACGGCTGGCGGCCGCAGACGTTCTCGAGCCTGATGTGCTGGGCGGCGGCCGATCGCATGGCGGGCATCGCGGCGCGCCACCGGCCGGCCTGGGCCGACGAGTTCCGCGCCGCGGCCGGGCGCATCCACGCGCAGATCGTCGACAACGCCTGGAGCCCGTCGCTCGGTTCGTTCGTCTCGTCGTACGGCGGCTCGGAGCTCGACGCGTCGCTCTTGCAGCTGGCGAGCCTGCGCTTCCTGCCCAGGGACGATCCGCGCCTCGCGCAGACCGTCGCCACGGTACACCGCGAGCTCACGGTCGACGGGTGGGTCAAGCGCTACAAGAGCGACCCCATGGGCCCGGCGAACGCGGCGTTCACGATCTGCACGTTCTGGCTCATCGAGGCGCTCGCGCGCATCGGCGACGAGGCCGCGGCCCGCGAGGCCTTCGACCGAGCGCTCGAGAGCCTGTCGCCGCTCGGCCTCGTGTCGGAGGACTACGTGCCCGCGACGAAGCGCATGTGGGGAAACTTCCCGCAGGCCTACTCTCACGTCGGGCTCATTCACGCGGCGTTCGCGTCGCTGCCCACGTGGGGCGAGGTGCTCTAGTCGAGCGCGCGCGACGCGGGCCGGACGCGCACAAAACGAAGAAGGGCGACCCCCTCGCGGGAGCCGCCCTCCGTCACGTCACCGGGGCTGGATCAGCCGCCGGTCTTCGCGCTGCCGCTCGCCGAGGCGCTCGCCTGGACGTTGACCGACACGTTGACCGACGCCTGCACGCCCGCGGCCGCCTCGAGGGCGCCCTTGAACGGCATTGCGACGCAGGCGACGAGCGCGGCGCCCATCATCTTGTCGCTCGTGGCGGCCTGGACGGACGCCTGCGCGCCCTCGACGACCGTCTTGACGCTGCCGGCGACCGCGCCGAGCTGCTTGCTCATGCCGATGGCGACGTCCAGCACGACCGGGAGGTTCTTCTCCACGGCGGCCTGGAACTTCGCCGCCACCTGCGCGTCGGCCGCGCCCGTGATCTTGAGCGCGATGTGGGGCGGCGTGCAGCTCGCGTTGGCCTGGACCTTCGCGTCGCACTTCGCCTTGCAGTCGGCGCTCATCTGCGGCGGCTTGACGGTGCCCGTGCACTTCGGGGCCTCCATCTTGACCGAGCAATCGCCCGTGCAGGTGCCCGAGCAGCTCGCGCTGCCCGAGAGCTTGCAGCTACCGCCGCACTTGCCCTTGCACGTGCCCTTGACGTTGCCCGAGCACTTGCCCTCGCACTTGCCGTTGCACTGCGCGGCGGCGGCGCCCGTGGTCGCCTTGCCGTCGCACTTGCCGTCGCACTTGCCGTCGCAGGTGCCCTGGACCTCGGCGTCGCACGAGCCGCTGCACTCGCCGCTGCAGGCGGCCGCCGCGCTCATCTCGCACTCGCCCTTGCACTGGGCCGAGCAGGTGCCCTGCATCTGGCCGCCCTCGCAGTCGACCTTCGCCTCGCCCGGCTTGATGTTCGCGTCGCAGTGAGCGGCGCAGTCGCCGTACGCGTCGATGCTCACGCCGCACTTGGGCGGGTCCACATCGAGCTTGATGGTCGCGCTGGCGCCCATCTTCGCCTTGACGTCGCCCATCACCTTGATGGCGGCCTTGCAGGCCTCGTCGCCGGTCTTGTACGTGTTGCCGTCGCCAAGGTCCTTGGCGAGCCCGCCGCACGCGGTGAGCAGGTCGCCGTCGATCTTGTCGGCGAGTGCCTTCATCTCGACCGCCGCGCCGACGCCCGCCTTGATCTTGGCGCCCGCCTCGGCCGACAGCTTGAAGTTCGAAGCGAAGTCGAACTTGTCGATCTCGTCGATCTTCGCCATGTCGGGGCAGTTACCGCCCGGGAGTCCGGGGACCTTCGGCAGGGCGCCGCAGTTGACAATGAACGGAGCAGCAAGCCCCGCGAACAGAACCGGCCACGAAACCTGTCGCATCATCTTGCGAGTCATCGTCGTTCGTCCTCCTGAAGACTTCCGCCCCGCCCTTCCCGGCCGCAGGCACGCGGCCAGCGGAAGCCCCGGGTCGTTCCATGGGCGAGCGCTGGGATAACACGGGTCGCGGCCGACACGCTGCCGATTTTTGCGGTACAGCTGCCAATATTCCGCGCGTGGCGTCGGGTGTGCGACAGAGCCCGGCGCCATTTCGAGCCCGGGGTGGCGGGCTCGCGCGTGGTAGCAAGGCGGGGTGCGCGTCGTCGTCTGCGATACGGATCTCGGCAACTTGCGCAGCGTGGAGCGCGCGCTGCTCGAAGCGTCGCGCGGGATTCCGGTGACGGTGGACGTCACGAGGGACCCCACCCATTTGCGCGCCGCCGACCGGCTCGTGGTGCCGGGCCAGGGGGCCTTCCGCGACGGCATGGCGGCGCTCGGGGGCGCCCTCGGCGACGCCGTACGCGAGCACCTCGCGGCCGCGCGGCCGTACCTCGGCATCTGTCTGGGCCTGCAGCTGCTCTTCGAGGGTAGCGACGAGGCGCCGGGGTGCGCCGGGCTCGGGGTGCTTCCGGGGCGCGTGGTGCGCCTGCGCGGCGGGGTCGACGCCCTGACGGGGCTCCCACTCAAGATCCCGCACGTCGGGTGGAACACCGTCGACGTGGCGCGCGCGGGCGTGCTGCCGGCCGGCCCCGCCTGCCACTTCTACTTCGTGCACAGCTACGTCGCCGTCCCCGCCGACGGGGGCGTCGTCGCGGCGACGACCGAGTACGGCGAGCGGTTCGCCAGCGCCATCGAGCGAGGCTCTCTCGCAGCGACGCAGTTTCACCCGGAGAAGAGCGGCCACGCGGGGATTGCGCTCCTCGAGAGGTTCCTGCGCCGATGAAGATCCTGCCCGCCATCGATCTGCTGGGCGGCAAGGCCGTGCGGCTGCTGCAGGGGCGCTACGACGCCGTGACGGTGTTCGACGACGATCCGCCCGCGCGGGCGCGGGCGTGGCGGGGCAAGGTGCCGGTGCTCCACGTGGTCGACCTCGAGGGGGCGCGCGCCGGGCGGCCGTCGCAGCTCGAGGCGGTGCGCGCGATCGCGGACGCGTTCGGC
>JAJYCT010000309.1 GCA_021778125.1 Myxococcales bacterium | reverse complement strand
TGCCCCGGCCGCCGGGAAGGCCAGGCCCGGCGAGGCGACGGGCCCGACCTGGGCGGGCGACGGCGTGGGCGGGCGAGCCGGCGGCGGCGGCCCGGGCAGCTGGGGAGCCACGTTGGGCGAGGAGGGAGCCTCGTTGCCCGGGAACGAGAACGCGCTCATCGAGGGCTGGGCCGGCACGGGGCCGATGATGGCCTCGAGATCGGCGGGCTTGCGGGTCACGCCGCCCGCCTTCTCGATGACGCGCTCCATGCCGAGGTTCACGTTCTGCGCGGCGAGGCGATAGGAGCCCCGGAAGCGCGCGACCTGGAGCTGATCCATCACGCCGGCCTTGAGCCGGTCGGCCTGCATCACGAGCTCGCGCAGCGGCAGCGTGTGCTCGAAGAGCGTCATCACGATGCCGAGCAGCGACGCCGCGAGCGCGAGGCCCACGAGCAGCCCCCAGGGGACGTTCGCCTTGTCCTTGTCGTCGGCGTTGCTGAGGAAGCCCATCGGCCCGCCGAGCAGCGCGCGGCTCCGCGCCACCGCGAAGCCGCCGCCGAGCGGCCAGACGTCGCCGGGCAGCCGCGCGTACATCACCCCGAGATCGTCGGCGAGCATCCGGACGTCGGTGCGGCCCCCGTCGCCGAACGTCTTGTCGTCGACCTTGGCGAGGTCCGGCGCGATGGCGTCGAGCTTCTCGGCGTCGAAGCCCTCCACGCCGACGCCTCCGGCCACCTTCTGGCCGGACACGAAGAAGGCGACCGAGGTGCGCGTGCGCTTGGCGAGGTCCGCGGCGAAGCGGGCGCTCACCTCCTTGAGCCCGACGATGGCGCCCGCGGGGCGCTGCGTGGCGTCGTACTCCACGGGGCGCGCCACGACGACGTACATCTTGCTGCCGAGGTTCCAGACGTCGTCGCGGAGGTAGCCGTGGAGCGCGTCGTAGACGGCCGGGTAGCCGCCGAGGTCGAACTCGTCGTTGCCGTTGACCTGATCGTAGCCCAGCGCCGCGACGACCTGCCCGTCGCGATCGACCGCGAAGAGCGCGTCGTCCCGCCAGTCGGCCGGGATCGCGTCGTTGATCTTCCCGAGGGCCGTGCGCGCGCCGGTGCGCGTGGCGTCGGGGATCTTGGCCGGACACCAGATGTTGGAGCTCGGGCACGGCGCCGGCTTGACGCCGTTGGCGGCGACGAGCGCCTGCTGCAGCGCGGCGTCGACGCTGCCGACGAGCAGCGCGTCGAGGCGGCGGCGCGTGTCGATCTTCAGGGCCCACTCGACCGTCTGGCTGTCGGAGGCGAGCCCCTCCTTGAGAGAGCGGGTGCCCTGCCGGTCGAACTGCCCGACCGCGACGTAGACGACGTACATCGCCACCGCGACGGCGATGCCCAGGAGCACGTACCAGAGACGCGACAGGATCATCACGGTCGGTCAGCCTCCCACCGAGAGAGGATCCTTGAGGTCGACGTCGCGTTCGCCCATGTGCACGCCGTCGACGGGCTTGCCGACGGCCTTGCCCTCGAAGAAGGCCTTGAGCGTGTAGTCGCCCGCGGGCAGGCTCATGGAGAAGTTCCCCTCGCGATCGGGGTAGGTCGCCTCGACGGCGTTGGCGTCGATGACGATGTACATGGCGACGCTCGGGAAGAGCCGGTCGCGGATGACGTGCTGCCCGGGGGCCATCGACGACCAGTCGCGCGACGAGCCGGGCGCCGTGGGGTTGGCGGCCCAGGCGGCGTTGCCGACCTCGTAGAGGGAGTGGGGGAAGGGATCGGCGTTCTTGAAGCTGAGCTTCGAGCCGGGAGACAGGACGATCGTGGCGGGGTCGATTCGCCCCCCCGTCACGAACGCGCGCTGCGAGTCGTGCGCCGACGCGGCGGCGCCGGCGAAGGCGGCGATGCACACGTCGCGCGATCCCACGGCGGTCAGCTTGCGGAACTCCTGCTTCACCGTGGGCGACGGCTCGCGCCAGGTGTAGCGGTGCGAGTCGGGCTTGGCCGCGTCGGCGTAGACCGCGGGAAAGAGCCTGTCCAGGCCGCTGATCTTGCCCTTGACCGCCGCCGGGCCGGGGCCGGCGAGCAGCGGTCCGCTGGCCAGCGCGGACGCGGCGACCAGGAGGGGGGCGATGAAGCGCGTCGGTCGACGCGCGAACGGACTTCGCTTCGCGCCGTGCATGGGTCCTGCTTGGGACGACGGTAGCTGACGGCGAAAGGCGGTGTAAACGCCTTTTCCGGAGGCGCGGCCCCGGCGCTATTTGTGCGCCCAAACGGGCAGCTCGAGGACGAAGCGGGCGCCGTGGCCAGGCGCGCTCTCGACGAGGATGCGGCCCTCGTGGGCGTCGAGGATGCTCTTGACGATCGAGAGGCCCAGGCCCGTGCCCTGGCGCTCGCCCTTGGTGGTGAAGAACGGCAGGAAGACGCGCTCCAGGTGCTCGGGCGCGATGCCGTCGCCGCTGTCCTCGACCGACACGCTCACGAACCGCCCGCACGGCGCGAGCGAGGTGGTGACGCCGACGCGGCCCCCGCCCGCCGGCATGGCCTGCGTCGCGTTCGTGAGCAGGTTCACGAAGACCTGCACGAGCTGCTCGCCGACCCCGCGCACCGCGAGGACGTCCGCGCCGTAGGCGCGCTCGACGACGACGCCGCCCGCGGCCAGCACGTGCTCGCAGAAGGCGACGGCCTGATCGATGATCGTGTGCAGGACCACGGGCCCCACGTGTCCGGCGGAGGGGCGGGCGTAGCTCACGAAGTCACGCGTGAAGCGCAGCATGCGGTTGGCGGCCTCGCTGATGCGGCGCAGACGGTCCACGTCGTCGCCCCCCTGCACCGCCCCGACGGTCGCCCGCCGGATGAGGTAGTCGGAGTACGCGACGATCGACGTGAGGGGGTTGTTGAGCTCGTGGACGACGCCGGCCGCGATCTGGCCCACGGTCGCGAGCTTGTCGGCGTGGACGAGGCGCGCCCGGAGCGCCTGGACGTCGTCGTGCGTTCCGCCGGCCTCCATGCGCCGCGCCTGACCGAGCGCCTGGCCGAGCACGTCGGCGGCGCGCACGACGAGCTGCGCGGCGGGGCCTCCGCTCGCGAGCGGGTCCAGATCCGAGGCCACGTGGAGGGTGGACCCGGCGGTGCTCCCCGCGACGGAGACGACGTGCTCGTGCCGCAGCGCGGGGAAGAGGCGGGTCGGATCGACGCCGGCCGAGGCGGGCGCGACGCCGCGCGGGACGCGCGTGACCACCTGCTGGCCGTGCGCCGCGGCCCCCGGTCCGGGGACGAAGCACGCGCCGATGGCGTAGTCCGGCAGGAGGGCCGAGACCGCGTCGACCAGCGAGGCGACGACCGCGCGCTCGCCGCCCTCGAGCGGGAGGCGCACGGCGGCGCCGAGCAGCTGCTCGAGCCACCCCGAGGGGACCGCGTCGGACACCTTCGCGTGCACGGCCGAAGCCGGCTCGCTCGCGCCGGCTCGCGTCGCGGGGCGCTCTCCGCTCCGACCGCGTCGCGGGGGCTTGGTCCCGGGCGGGTCGACCTTCGGGAGGCCGTGGCGGGTTCTGGTCGAGGACATGCCCTAGCCCCCCGTCGGCTTGTCGCCGTCGACCTTGGGGCTCGACGCCGGCGCCGAGCGATCGAGGTCCAGGATCCGCGCCCGCCCCACGTACGTCTTGGTCTCGTAGCGGGTGATCTTGCCGATCTTGCGGACGATCTCGGCCATCCGCTCGGCCTGGCCGAAGATGACCTCCGCGGCGGCGTAAGGCGCCGTGTGCGCCTCGAGCCGGCGCTTGAGCATCTCGGCGTAGCCCATGATGCTCGTGAGCGGCTGGTTGAGCTCGTGCGCCGCCGCGCCGGCCAGCTCGGCGATGATCGCCTGGCGCTCCTGCGTGAGGATCTGCTCCTGGGCCTGGGCGAGGCGCTGCTCCATGCGCATCTTCTCGCGCAGGTCCGTGAAGATGCCGACCGATCCCACGGGCGCGTCGCCCTCGTAGAGCAGCGCCGCCGAGAGGGACACCGGCACGCGGCCGCCGTCGGCCTCGAGGACCTCGGTGCGCAGCCCCTCGATGCGCCCGCCGCCGGCGCGGATGAGCCGCATGACGTCGCGGGCGACGCCCTCGGGGTAGAGCGTGCGCACGTCGCGCCCCATCAGCTCGGACACGCGGAGGCCGTAGATGCGCTCCGCCGCGGGGTTGGCGAGGAGGATGCACCCGGAGAGATCGGCGCTGACGATGGCGTCGACGGAGGAGTCGATGATGCGCTGCAGGAAGTCGCGCGTCCTGTGCAGCTCGTGCTCCACGGTGCGCTCCTGCGTGACGTCGCGGAACGTGCAGAGCACGACGCGCTCCTCGCGCAGCACCGAGTTGAAGTTGATGCTCAGGATGCCGAGCTCTCCGGACTTGCGCCGGATGCGCACGTCGACGTTCTGGGGGTAGACGCCCTGCGCGAAGCCCTCGCGAAGCTCGTGCGCGAGCCTGGCGTCCTCGCTCGCGAACAGGTCGCCCACGCGCCGCCCCTGCAGGTCCGACTCCGTGTAGCCGGTGATCGCGCGGGCCCTCGGGTTCGAGAAGAGCAGGTGCCCCTCGGCGTCGATGACGATGATGCCGTCGGCGGCGCTCTCGAAGAAGTCGGCGTAGCGCTGCAGCGTGCGCAGGCGCCGCTCCGCCTCGAAGCGGGCGACGGTGACCTGCTGGGTCTGATCGCGCAGGGACTGCATGACGCGCGCGTTGCGGAGCGCGATCGCCATCGCGCTCGAGACCGTCTTGCACAGGTCGAGCTCGGGCTCGCCGAAGGTGAAGGCGTGCCGGGCGCGCAGGAAGAGCACGCCCATGGGGCGCCCCTCGTAGAGGATGGGCAGGATGGCGAGCGAGCTGAAGGCCGTCTGGTGCCCCTCGTGGCGCACGATCTCGAGCAGCGGGTGCGTCGTCGCGTCGCCGATGACGAGCGACTCCCGGGTCGAGAGCACCCTCTGGATCTCGGGGTACCGGGCAAGGTCGATGGGCAGATCGCGCAGCTGCTCGTCGTCGCTCGCGGCCACGACGTAGCCGACGTCGCCGGCCTCGCGCACCAGGACGATGCTGACGCGGTCGACGCGCGCCACCTGCGCGATGCGCTGGACGACCGTGAAGAGGATGCCGCGGAAGTCGAGGTTGGTGGCGAGGGACTGCGTCAGCTCGAGCACCAGCCGCGCGTCCTGCTCCTTCTTCGCCAGCGCGTCGATGGCGCCGCGCAGGCGGAGCTGGCCACGGATGCGCGCCACGAGCTCGACCGGCTTGAACGGCTTGCGGACGAAATCGTCGGCGCCCGCCTCGAAGGCCTTGGCGATCTCCTCGTCAGCCTCGAGCGCGGTGAGGACGACGACGGGCAGGTCGCGCGTCTCGGGGCGACTGCGCAGGATGCGCAGGATCTGGTAGCCGTCGGGCGGCGGCATCACCAGGTCGAGCAGGACGAGCGATGGCTCGACCTTCACGAGCTGCTCCAGCGCCTCCGTGCCCGAGGCGACGGCGACGTGGGGCAAGTTGGCGTTGGCGAGGGCCTGGATGAGGACGTGACGACTTACGGTGTCGTCGTCGACCACCAGGACGGGACCGGCGGGCACGTACAAAAGTGTACCCGCCGCAAGGGAGAGCTCGCAACTCGAGGACCGGTCGAGCTGCGTCGAACGGCCGCAGAGCCGGCGCGCTCCGGCCCGCCCCCGCCCCTCTCGAACCGGGCGCTCCTACTCGAACAGGCCGCCCTGGGGCGCGCCCCCGGCAGAAGGCGCGGGCCTACCCAAGGCCTCGTAAGCCTTGCGGTTTGCCACGCGGCCGCGGAGCGTCCGGCCCACGTATCCCTGCTGGACGAGGTAGGGCTCGACCACGTCTTCGAGCGTATCGCGCGGTTCGGCCAGGGCCGCCGCGAGCGCCTCGACGCCCACCGGGCCCCCGTCGTAGTGCTCGATGATGACGCCGAGGTAGCGCCGGTCCATGTCGTCCAGGCCGGCCTCGTCGACCTCGAGCCTCTCGCACGCCTGGCGGACGCGCGCGCGGTCGACCGCGCCGGTCCCGAGCACCTCGGCGAAGTCCCGCACCCGTCGGAGCAAGCGGTTCGCGATGCGCGGCGTTCCCCGGGCGCGACGCGCGATCTCGTGCGCGGCCTCGTCGTCGATCGGCACGCCGAGCAGGCGCGCGCTGCGCGCGACGATGCGCGCGAGGTCCTCGGGCGGGTAGAAGTCGAGGCGGATGACGTGCCCGAAGCGCGAGCGGAGGGGCGCCGTCAGCAGGCCGGTGCGCGTCGTCGCGCCGATGAGCGTGAAGGGCGGCACGGGGATGCGCAGCGCGTTGGCGTAGGCCCCCTCCCCCGTCTGGATGTCGATCACGAGCTCGTCGAGGGCGGGGTAGAGGCTCTCCTCGACGACGGGGTTGAGCCGGTGGATCTCGTCGATGAACAGGATGTCGTGCGGCTGCAGCTTGGTCGTCAGCAGAGCCGCGAGCGCCCCCTTGTGCTCGATGACCGGGCCGCTCGTCGCGACGAGCTGTACCCCCATCTCGTGCGCGAGGATGAGCGCGAGCGTCGTCTTGCCGAGGCCCGGAGGACCCGAGAGCAGGATGTGATCGAGCGACTCGCCG
>JAJYCT010000308.1 GCA_021778125.1 Myxococcales bacterium | reverse complement strand
CGAGGGCCTGCGCGCCATCGAGCGCGCGACCGAGTACCCAGTCGCCGACGGCGCCGACGCCTTCACCATCGACCACGGCGCCGAGTACGCGCCGTTCTTCACGGGGCTCGGGCACGACGCCCGCTTCGTTCTCGCGCTCGACGGCGACCGCGTCATCGGCGGCGTCGTCGGCGTGGCGCGCAACGTGCGAGTCCGCGGGCGCACGGTCCAGGCGGTCTACGGCGCCGACCTGAAGGTCGCGCGCGACGTCCGCGGCACCGGCGTGGCCCGCAAGATGATGACGTGGGCCTTCGGTCTGCTCTTCCGCGCGCGCGACCTCGCCCCCTGGCGCTACGGCTACGTGGCGGCCATGCGCGGCGCCCGCGGCGACGTGCTGCGCGCCACGCGCGGCGTCCACCCGGCGCGCCTGACGGGCAGGGCGGCGACGCTGGCGGTCTACTTCGTCGAGCCGGCCCGGCTCGCGCGCCTCGCGCTCGGCCGTTGCCCCCTGCCGCCCGACCCCGAGCGCGGCGTCGACCTGAGCTTCGTGCCGGGCGGCCTGGTCGAGCCGCCCGGGCTCGTGTCCACCGCCGGCCGCAAGGACCTGCGCCTGCGCTCGACCGGGCGCCCCTGGCCGCTCGTGCACCTGCCGCTCGGCCCCTCGCGCTGGTCGCCCACCTGGGGCCACTACCTGCGCATCTCGGGCGAGGCGCTCGCGGCGAGCCGCCCCGAGGCCATCGCGTGCTTCGCTGTCGACGAGCGCCTCGGCTCCCACATCGAGTGGCTGCGGTCGCTCGGGATCGAGCGCGGCGCGGCCTGTACGGTGTACGCTCTGGACCTGACGCTGCGCGGGCGGGGCGCGGCCTGGGTTCACCTGGCCACCTCGGAGATCTGAATGCGGAGCGCCATTGCCGAAATCAAGACGCGCGCCAGCGCCCACGACAGCCCGTACATGCGCGCGCTGCGCGACGGCTCGCTCACCAAGGAGCAGTTCGTCGAGACTCAGATCCAGTTCTTCCACGCCGTCATCTTCTTCTCGCGCCCCATGGCCCTACTTGTCGGGCGCATCCCCCGGCCGCAGATGCGCCTCGCGCTGCTCGAGAACCTCGGCGACGAGCACGGTGACGGGCGCCTCACCGTCTGCCACGAGAACACCTTCGTCGAGCTGCTCGCCCGCCTGGGCGTCGAGCGCGCCGAGATCGACGCGCGCGCCATGTGGCCCGAGGTCCGTGCCTTCAACATGGCCCTGCTCGGCACCTGCGGGATGGACGACGTCTACACCGGGCTCGCCGCCCTCGGCATCATCGAGGACCTCTTCGCCGGCATCTCCGCCGACCTCGGCCAGGGCATCGTGGCCCGGGGCTGGCTCGAGCGCTCCGAGGTCGTGCACTACGCCACGCACGAGAAGCTCGACGTCGCCCACGCCGAGGGCTTCTACGCGTCGCTCTACGAGCCCTGGGACCGGCACCCGCGGTGGCGCTACCAGATCGAGCAGGGCCTGGAGCTCGGCGCGTACGTCTTCATGCGCCTCTACGAGGACCTCTGGCGCGCCCGCTCCCGCACGCGCCTGCGCGAGGTCCGCGGCCCGCACACGATCTCGGACGGCGCGTGGCTCGAGCCCGCCACGGCGCCGGCGCGCCGGTAGCGCCCGGGCGGCGCACCGACCATGTGCGGCGTCGCGGTCATCGTCCGTCTCGGCGCGCGCCCGCTGCCCGGGCCGGAGGTCATGGCCCGGATGCTCGGCGCCATCGCGCATCGGGGCCCGGACGGGCAGGGGACCGCGACGCTCGACGACGCGGCCACGCTGGGCGCCGTGCGCCTCGCCATCCAGGACCTCGGCGGCGGCGCGCAGCCGGTGCGCGGCTGCCCGTCGTCGCGCGTCGCGTGCGTCTACAACGGCGAACTGTACGACGCCCCCGCCCACCGCAGCGCGCTGCGCGGCGCCGGCCACGCCCTCGCCGACGCGTGCGACACGACCCTGCTGCCGCACCTCTACGAGGAGCACGGCGACGCCTTGCCCGAGCGCGTGCGCGGCATGTTCGCGTTCGCGCTCTGGGACGGCGCGCGCAGGCGCCTGCTGCTCGCGCGCGACCGGGTGGGCATCAAGCCGCTCGTCTGGGCGCAGACGCCCGACTTCTTCCTGGCCGCCTCCGAGGCCAAGGCGCTGTTCGCGTCGGGCCTCGTCGAGCCCGCGATCGACCGTGACGCCCTCGATGACGCCTTCTCGCTGTCGTACCCGTGCCCCCCGCGCACGATGTTCCGGGGCGTCTCGGAGCTTCGCCCCGGCCACCGCCTCGTCGTCGAGGGCGAGCGCGTGCGCGCGCCGGAGCGCTACTGGCGGGCCCCCTTCCGCCCCCGCGGAGAGCACGCGCGGCGCAGCTTCGCGGACTGCGCGCGCGAGCTGCGCCACGTCCTCGGCGAGACCGTGCGCGACCACCGCGTCGGCGACGTCCCGGTCGCCGCGCGCGTCTCGGGCGGGATCGACTCGTCGGCCATCGCCGCGCTCGCCCGCGAAGCGAGCCCCGACCTCACCACCTTCTCGATCGTCTTCGACGATCCCCGCTTCGACGAGCGCGCGCACGCGCGCACCGTCGCCGCGCACCTGGGCGCGCGCGCGCACGAGGTGGTGGCCGGCCGAGACGCCGCCGCGCGCCTGCCCGCCATGATCGAGGCCCTCGAGATGCCCCAGCCCGTCCCCGTGGCCCTCGGCGGCCTGCTCATTGCCGAGCGCGAGCGGGCCGAGGGCGTCCCCGTGGTCCTCACGGGCGAGGGCGCCGACGAGCTGCTCGGCGGCTACGACGCCTTCCGGGCCGCGCGCGCGCGGCGCGTGCTCGACCGCCCGTGGCTCCGCCCCGCGCGCGGCGCCGTCTTCCGGGCCGCCGAGCGCCTGACCGGCCAGCCGCAGGGCCTCGGGGCGTTCCTGGCCGACACCGCCGCGCGCGACGCGCGGACCACGCGCGCGTTCTTCGGCGTGCGCCCTCCCTGGTTCGACGTGTGGCGCATGCTCGACGTCGACCGGGACGCGCTGCTGTCGCCGGGGGGCCGGCGTGCGCGGCCGATCGACGAGCCGCCGGGCGGCTTCCGGGCCCTCGTGCGCGACGACGCCGCCGCGCTCGACCCGCTCGACGCCGAGCTCGCCCTCGAGCTCGAGACGCGCTTGCCGTCGTGGATCCTGGTCATCGGGGACCGCACCGCGATGGCCCACGGCGTCGAGATGCGCGTGCCGTTCCTCGACCACCGCGTCGTGGAGCTGGTGGCCTCGATGCCCCCGGCCGTCAAGACGGCGGGGCCGGGCGAGAAGGCCGTCTTGCGCGCCGCCGTCGCCGACCTCCTGCCGCGCCGCATCGTGCGCCGCCGCAAGCAGCCGTTCCTCACACCCGTGCGCGACTGGTTCTTCTCGCCCGGCGCGCCTCCCCTCGTGGACGAGGCCCTCTCGCCGCGCCGGCTCGAGGAGGCAGGTCTCTTCGCGCCCGAGGTCGTCGCCCGCCTGCGCGCCGCGCTGGACGCCGCGCCCTCGCGCACGCTCCAGCAGCTGCGCCTGGAGCTCGTCCTCATGCTGGTCGTGGGCTCGCAGCTCCTTCACGAGCGCTTCGTCGCCCGCGCCCGTGCTACGTAGCAGCGCCGTGCGTCTCTGCGCGATCAGCGTCGACCTGGACGAGATCCCCAACTACTTCGGCATCCACGGCCTGCCCGAGCCCGAGGGGCCGGAGCGGCACCTCGTCTACGACGTGGCGGTGGACCGGCTCTCGGCGCTCGCCGCGGAGCTGGGCGTCCCGCTGACGCTCTTCGCCATCGGGGCCGATCTCGCGCGCCCCGAGGCCGCCGCGCGCCTGCGGGCGGCCCGCGAGGGCGGCTTCGAGATCGCCAACCACACGCTCGACCACCGCTACGACCTCGTGCGCCTGGGGCGGGGCGAGATCCGGCGGCAGATCGAGGCCGGCGCCGACGCGATCGAGCGCGCCACGGGCGCACGCCCGGTGGGCTTCCGCGCGCCCGGCTACACCATTACCGACGAGGTCTTCGACATCCTCTCCGCGCTCGGCGCCGCCTACGACTCGTCGGTCTTCCCGTGCCCGGCCTACTGGGCGGCGAAGGCGGCGGCGATCGGCCTGCACGCGCTGCGCGGCCGGACCAGCCGGTCCATCGTCGACACGCCCGCCGTGCTCACCGCCCCGACGCGCCCCTACCGCGTGGGCCGCCCGTACACGCGGCGCGGCGACGGCCTCGTCGAGCTGCCCGTGCAGGTCACGCGCGGGGCGCGCTTGCCGCTCATCGGGACGTCGGTGACGCTCTGGGGGCCGGGCGTCGCGCGCGGCCTCGCGCGCATGTGCGTCGGCGAGCCGCTCGTGAACCTCGAGCTGCACGGCATCGACGTCCTCGACGCCGCCGACGGCCTAGAGGCGCTGCGCCCCTTCCAGCCGGACGTGCGCGTGCCCACGCCCCGCAAGCTCGACGCCCTGCGCGCGGTCGTCCAGGTCCTGCGCGACGCCGGCTACGCCTTCACGACGCTCGCCGACGCCGCGGCCCGCGTCGCCACGTCATAGCGACGTCGGCGCTCGCCACGGCACCTTGCGCGCGCGCAGCGTCCCGCCCAGGAACGCCTCGAGCACCGGGGCGATCTCGTCGGCGTCGTTGTCGCCCCACTCGTCGGCGCTGAGGCCGTCGCGCGGATCGCCGCGCGTGTCGACGAGGTAGAACCAGGGCAGGTCCGGCGTCGCCAGGTGCAGCGTCGCCGCCTCGAGGCCGAACTCGTCGACCGGGACGCGCACGACGCGCGCGTGGGCGAGGGCCGACTGCAGCTCCGGCTCGGGCATCGCGCGGGCGATCTCCGCGCACGCGTCGCACGCCTTGTCGACGGTCTCGACGAGCACCGTCTCGCCGGTCGTCCTGGCCGCGCGCGCCTCCTGGGCGAGCAGCGCGTGAAGCGTGCGGGACGCCTCGGGGTGCAGATCGACGACGTGGAGGCTCCCGAAGCCCCACGGGGGCACGAGCGCGGGGGCCGTCGCCGCGCCGGCCGGCCTCGACGGCGGGACAGGCGAGGGCCCCGGCGCGGTGACCGACCTCGCGGTCATCGCGAAGACCAGGAAGCCGATCCACGTCGCGAAGACGAGCGAGCCGACCGCCCCCATGGCGATCCCCGCCGTCGCCAGCCCCCCGCCGCCCGTCATCCCGCTGGAGCGGCGGATGTCGCGGTGCGCGAGCGCGCCCAGGAGGATCGCCGGAACGCCGAGCGGCGCCCCCATCCAGCACAGGGTCCCCATCAGGCAGAGGAGCCCGAGGACCAGCGAGGCGATGGCCTTCGCGTCGGTCGTCGGGGCAGGGCGCGGGGCCCAGGGGGGCTGCATCGGGAGCGACAGGGAGAATAGCCCGCGCGGCTACGCGTGCCCCCTCGCGCGCAGGATCGCCTCGACGTCGACGCCCGACCTGCGGATGAACTCGCGGGCCACCTCGCTGTCGCCGTGCGCGAGGTCCGCCGGCGTCCCGTGCGTGGCGATGACGCCCCGGTCGAGCAGGATGGCCTGGTGGGCGATGCGGAAGCAGCTCGCGATGTCGTGCGTGATGACGATGCTCGTGACGCCGAAGCGCTGCCGCGTCTCCTCGATGAGATCGTCGACTGCGCCGGTGGTCAGCGGGTCGAGGCCGCTCGTCGGCTCGTCGTACACGATGATGGGCGGGTCGAGCATGAGGGCCCGCGCCAGGCCCACGCGCTTGCGCATGCCGCCCGATAGCTCCGAGGGGAACTTCCTGAGCACGCTGTCGTCCAGGCCGAGCGCCCCCAGCTTCTCGAGCACCTTCTCCCGCCGCTCGTGGGCCCGCAGGCGCGTGTGCTCGACGAGCGGGAAGGCCACGTTGTCGAGCACGTTGATGGAGTCGAGCAGAGCCGCGTACTGGTAGACCATCCCGAACTTCTGGCGCACGCGGTTGATCTCCCGCTCGCCCATCGGGACGGTGTCCTCGCCGTCGATGAGGATCTGCCCGCTCGTCGGCCTCTCGAGCGCCACGATGAGGCGCAGCAGCGTCGTCTTGCCCGCGCCCGAGCCGCCGACCACGCACGTGGTCTCGTTGCGGCGGCACACCATCTCGATCCCCCGGAGGACCTCGTGGTCGCCGAAGCGCTTGCGGACGTCTTTCAGGACGACGATGTCGTCGGTGGGCATCGGGGGCAGAGTAGGCTATGTCCGCTACTACCATGACGGGTGAGCACCTCGAAGCGATCCTCAAGGTGGCCGGGGCCAAGAGCGACAAGGAGGGCTGGTTCGGCATGCCCGAAGGCTCGTCGCTCTCTCTGCACGTGGCGCACGACGGCGCGGCGATGACCATCTCGCGCGTCGACGCCGTGCGTTTCGACGGGGAGCTCGTTTATTGCCGCAATCCCAAGCGCGAGACCTTCGTCGTCGTGCGCGGCGACGTCTTCGCCGCGGCGCTCGAGGGCGAGTCGTCGGCGGGCAAGGTCGCGCGGCGGGCCGGGTTCGGCTGAGTGATCCTCGTCGCGCGCGTGCTGGGCGCGCTGCTCGGCGCGCTCGCGGGCAGCGTCCTGCGCATCCGGCGGGCGCACGTCGAGGGCGCGATGCGCGCGGCGGGCCTGGCGCAGCCGGCCCGCGAGGCGCGGGCGATGTACCGCGCGCTCGGGGCGTC
>JAJYCT010000025.1 GCA_021778125.1 Myxococcales bacterium | reverse complement strand
TACTAACCGCCCGTTTTCCCCGGTAGCTCAGTTGGCAGAGCAGGTGGCTGTTAACCACCGTGTCGGGGGTTCGAGTCCCTCCCGGGGAGCCATTCTTCCGCCGCCACCAACCGATGGCGGCGGCGCGGTAAACAGGAGCCCCGCGAGGCGACTCGCGGGGCTGCGCCGCAAAAGCGCCAGTGTTCGCGGGCTTCTGCGCGAGGGCGCCCTTCCGCGCGCGTTCGCGGTCGCCGATCCTGAGAACGCCCGTGTGCCCGGCGAAGCCCCCTGCGGAGGCGCGATGGCGCTCTCTGGATGCGCCCGCGGGTCGAGAGCGGCAGAGAGCGGTTAACAGGTTCGGCCCGGCCGAGAGGGGCCGGTTAACAGCCGCGCCCCCGGTGGCCATGCACGGGGCTCGCGCGCGTCTGCGGGGACGCGCGCCTCGTCGCCTCGCGCGTCTCCTGGTTTGGGCACCCGCTGCCGCTCGCGCGATCGCAGACGATACTCATAGGCTGTAGACCGATAGGCATCATGGCGAGAGTATGCACGCCGTGAGCCAGACGGACCTCCAGCGCTTCGGTGCCCGGGTGCGCGCAGAGCGCGAACGGCTCGGCGTGTCACAGGAGGATCTCGCGGACCGCGCGGGGATGCACCGAACTTACCTCGGGGGCGTCGAGCGCGGCGAGAGGAACGTCGGTCTCCTCAACCTGCTTCGCATCGCGCGCGCACTCGGTGTCGCACCGGCGGCTCTCTTGAAGGACTTCCACGCGAGCCGCGCGCGATGACGAAGATGGACACACAGACCGCGATCAAGGTCGCGAGCAAGCACCTCGCAGGGCTTCGAGGTCACGTTCTTGACCTTCTCACCATCAGCGCTCCTGTGACGCCTGCCGCGGCCGTGAACCTCGCGAAGGTCGTCTCGAAGCTGTCGCCCATGCTGGGGAACCTGATCGAGTTCAACACGGTCGAGTTCTTGAACCAGCAGAAGGAGTTCGCAGCGCTCGGAAAGTGGAAACGCCAGGACCCCGGGTTTCCGGACGCTATATTCGACGGACCGATCACCCCGGCGCCTGGGTTCGAGATCAAGGCGTGGTTCCCACTTGCTACAGAGATCACGGCCCGGTTCAAGGACAGCCAGAAGCACTTCCTGCAGGACCAGACCTACGTCGTGCTCCTGGCCTGGCTGCCCGAGCACCTGATCTACGGAAAGCCCGCGGTCTGCGACCTGTGCATCGTTTCTGGTGCGTCGGTGGCGTTGGCGCGCGACGAGCACTATCACAACCCGCCCGACTACCTGGTCGTCGAGCCGAACGACACGTCGAGCAGGACCAGCAACCTCCAGCAGACGAACACGAACGGCTACAAGTTCCAGGGTACGAAGGAGCAGTTCGCCGCGGCAGAACGGCTCGTGAAGTCCTGGGGACCCTCGGGCGTGAAGTACTCGCACTCGGCGCAGTACCAGCTTCGGGGTCAGGAACTCATGTCGAAGTTCCGGTACCGCCTCGACACGAACTTCGCGAAGACCGATCGGATCGTCCACACGGAGATCGAGGCATTCAAGAAACGCGTCCTCGGGAGCACGGTGCATGGGATGAGGGTGCAGGAGTGGGCACGGCTGCTGGGAAGCGACGACGAGGGCAAGATCGAGAAGGCGCTGCGCGAGCGCGTCAAGATCGAGTGGGAGAAGTCGCTCGTCGAAGAACCATCGAAAAATGGTCGGTAGGCCTCTCGCTCGCTATCCGCCTACCGACGCCAAGAGCGGCATCTGGCGAGTGGCCTCGATGAATCGGCGGACGCCGTACTGGAAGTAGGTCGAATCGATCTCGGCGCTGAAGGCGCGACGCTTGAGTCGACTTGCAGCCAGCGACGCGGTGAAGAGCCCACCGAACGGCTCCCAGATGACATCGTTGGGTTCGGTAGACGCCTCGATGATGCGCGACATCAGGTCGAGTGGCTTCTGGTTGAGGTGCACGGCGCGGCCATCTTCGGTCTTCACGCGTTCCTCCCCGCGGACAGCGTTGCGCTCCCATACGTTCGTCACGCCATGAGGGCAGGAGAACTTCGAGCGCATGTTCTCCCACTCCGTTCCGGTAACCGGCTTCTTTCCATCCAGCGAGAAGTAGGGGCGCCCTTCTTGCCGCCCATGCTCGTTCGCGTAGTCGCTAAGGCGCTGCATCGCCTCGACCGGTGGGAAATACCAGAGGTGCCCCTGGTCGAGGTACTTGCGCACGGCCGCATCCTTCACACCGCAAGCTTCGTTGGCCCGTCGCAGCGTAAGACCCGATCGCTTCCATTCCGCCAGCAGCCACTGCTTCAGCGACAGTCCGCCAACGCGTGCTTCGAACACGTACTGGACGCACACCTCGGTTACGACGGGGAAGCGGCGGATTTTCTGGGTGTTCACGTTCCCGGCGATGTGCCCAACACCCTTGTTCCAGATATTGCAGTTGACGTACCTCCAGCCGTACTTCTCGAGAATCGGGTGCGCCGCAGCCCAGCCGATTTCAGAGTTCCAAAACCATAGCGTCGTGTTCGATCGCGCGGCCTCGGACCAAGCCTTCACGTGCGGTTCGTACCATGCGGGCACGCCGAGATGGTCCGAGGTGTCCCCCTCAAAGCCGAGCACGCCGTAGGCGCCATCCGAGACAATGGTCATGGGGCGCTCCCAGGATGCGTAGAAAGAGAGGCTGTCACCGAAGTGCAATGACACGCCGTCGGCCTTGTGGATGTCCACAGCCGGTCCCTTCTCGAGGACGATAGCCTTGCCGCGCCCGACGGTGCTGGTCGGGGTTGCGCGCAGATTGCGCTTCGTCGGCTGCGTCTCGCTGGTCAAGTCATCCATGTCGAGTCCTCTCCGGTTCTCGATGATCGTGCAGAGTTCGCCCCTTCATCGGCCTCGCCGGGGCTCGGGTCGCGAGGGAACGCATCACTGCGACCACCACGCCGTGAATCGTGACGTCGCCGTCGTGCACATCGATCGGCGCGAAATCGGAATTTTCTGGCACCAAGCGAAGTCCACTCGTGCTAACCTGGAGGCGCTTGACGGTCGTCTCGCCTGCGACGGTAGCAACGACGATCTCGCCATCAGCTGCTGTGGACTGCTCGCGAACGACCACGTTGTCTCCGTTGACGATCGCAGCGTTCTTCATGCTGTCGCCGACGACGGAGAGAGCGAAGAAGCGCCCGCGACCAAGCCACGATGCAGGAACCGCAATTTCCCCTTCGGGGACCTCGACAGCGGCCTCGGGCTGACCCGCCACAACGCGCCCGAGGACGCGGACTCGCGCGACCGCGGCCGGCGAATCGACCAGCCGTAACTGGCGCGCCCGACCGCCGCCGAGGGTGATGTAGCCCTTCCTGGCGAGTGCTTGTAGGTGATCACGGGCGGTACCGGTTGATGCCCACCCAAACTCGGCGCAGAGATCCCGGTACGAGGGCGCAGGTTCACCCCCATCGGCGCGCTCGCGGATGGTGGCGAGAAGCTCTGCCTGCGCTGGGGTGAGAGGTTCGTGATCCACGGGTCGACGTGTACCACTCAAATGAGTGGTCCGCAAGATCGAACACGCAGTGGCGCTTTGGCGGCGGCCAAAAGAGATCCACTTTCGGCGGTGTCTCAGATCCAGTTGCCGCAGCGGCAACTGGGGTCCTGGCCCCCGTAAGGCCGCGCTGGCGCTCGTGATCGGCCTTCCGGGGGCCAGGACTGTTGGAATAGCAGTGGATCTCTCTCGCCGCCGAAAGTGGATCACTTCGAAACCGCCGCCGAAGCAGTGGCGCTCTGCGGGTGGTTGCCACCGAGCGCGAGCATGCGGGCGACCTTCGCGGAGCGGCGGTTCGTCGGCGAGGGTTACGCGAGCAGCGCCTGCGGAACAGCGTGCCCGTCAGGACGTGGCGGTCCTTCCTTGCCCTCGGTCATGCGCCATGATCGTTCGGTCCCCGACGTGCCCCGTGGCAAGATGAGCCGTGCGCTCCTCCGGCACCACGATCGAGCTGTCCGCGTCGGACCTCTCCCAGTTCCTGGGCTGCCGGCACCGGACCGCCCTGGATCTGGCGGTGGCACATGGCCAGCGCGAGGCGCCCACCTGGGTCGACCCGGTCATGCTGGTCCTCCAGCAACGCGGGCTCGACCACGAGCGGGGCTACGCGGACGCCCTTCGCGCCGAAGGGCTCGTCGTGATCGACCTCTCCGAGCACGGCGGCGACGACGCGGTGGCCCGTACGTTGGACGCCATGCGCACGGGCACGGACGTCATCCTTCAGCCCGTGCTCCGGAACGGCCGCTGGTTCGGCCGGCCCGACGTCCTTCGACGGGTCGAGACCCCAAGCGGGTTCGGCGCGTGGTCGTATCAGGTCGTCGACACGAAGCTCGCCAAGGAAACCCGAGGCGGCACCGTTCTCCAACTCGCGCTCTACTCCGAGATGCTGGGCCTCGTTCAGGACGCCATCCCCGAGACCTTCCACGTCGTCACGCCGGATCCGGATGCGCCCGTCCAAACCTTCCGGGTCCAGGACTTCTCGGCCTACTTCAGGTTCGTCCGCGCCCGCCTCGAGGTGACCGTGCAGCAGGAGCCGGATGCGATCGCGGCCGCGAACTACGCCGAGCCCGTGGAGCACTGCGACGTGTGCCGCTGGTGGAGCGTCTGCGACAGGCGGCGTCGCGCCGATGACCACCTCTCCCTCGTCGCCGGCGTGTCCCGCCTCCAGACGCGCGAGCTTCAGGCCGCTGGCGTGACGACGCTCGCGCAGCTCGGCGCCCTTCCGTTGCCGCTGCCGTTCGCACCGCGCCGAGGCGCCGTCGAAACCTACATCCGCGTTCGAGAGCAGGCGCGGCTGCAGCTCACGGGACGCATGAGAGGCGCGCCAGTCCACGAGTTGCTGCCGATCACGCCGGACCAGGGCCTTGCCCGATTACCCGCGCCGTCGCCGGGTGACGTCTTCCTCGACCTCGAGGGTGACCCATTCGCCCGCGATGGTGGCCGCGAGTACCTGTTCGGGATGGCAATCGTTGGTGCTGACGGCTCGACCGTCTCGCGCTCATTCTGGGCCTGTTCGGATGCCGAAGAGCGCGTGGCGTTCGAGGCTGTCGTCGACAAGATTCTCCGCTCATTGGCGGCGAACCCGGCGATGCACGTCTACCACTACGCCCCCTACGAGCCCGCGGCCTTCAAGCGGCTGATGGGGCGGCACGCGACGCGCGAGGCCGAGATCGATCGGATGCTTCGCGCCGAGCTGTTCGTGGACCTATACGCGGTGGTGAGGCACGCGTTGCGTGCCAGCGTCGAGCGGTACTCGATCAAGGACCTCGAACCGTTCTACGGCTTCACCCGCGGCGTCGCCCTCTCGGACGCCAGGACGAACCTCCGCGTCATCGAACGCGCGGTCGAACTCGGCGCCGCGGACGCCATCACTCGCGAGGTGCGCGCGGCCGTCGAGGGCTACAACCGCGACGACTGCCTTTCGGCGCTTCGGCTCCGGGAGTGGCTCGAGCAGCTTCGCGCGTCCGTTGAAGCTGAGGGCACACCGGTCTCGCGCCCAGCGCCGCAGGACGGTGCCGCTCCAGAGAAGGTCGACGAGCACGGACGAAAGGTAGCGGCGCTGATGGCCGCGCTCACCAACGACGTCCCGGTCGAGCGCGGACAGCGAAGCGAGGAGCAGCAGGCACGCTGGCTGCTCGCCCATCTCCTTGACTGGCATCGCCGCGAGGCCAAGGCGCCGTGGTGGGAGTTCTTCCGCCTGCGCGACTTGTCCGAGGAGGAGCTGTTCGCGGAACGGGCAGCGCTGGCGGGGCTGCATTTCGTCGCGCGGGTCGGCGGCACCAAGAAGAGCCCGATCGACCGCTACTCGTATCCGCACCAGGACACGGAGGTTCGCGACAGCGACGCGCTCCATCTTCCCGACGGAACGAACTTCGGCACGGTGGAGGCCATCGATCGCGTCGGGCGCGCCGTCCATGTGAAGAAACGCGGCGCCCAGGCAGACGTCCATCCCTCGGCCGTGTTCGCCCACTCGATCGTGAACTCCGACGTGCTGGCCCAAGCGCTCTTACGCATCGGCGAGGACGTTGTCGAGAACGGCATCTTCGGCCACACCCAGTACCGCGCCGCCCGCGAACTGCTTCTCAGCCGGCCACCGCGTCTTAGCGCGGGAGCGTTCGCGCCCCACGACGGAGAAACCGCCGTGGACTTCTCGGTCCGCGTTGCGACCGAACTCGACCACACGGTGCTCGCACTCCAAGGGCCGCCGGGCGCCGGCAAGACGTTCACGGGTGCTCGCATGATCTGCGAGTTAGTCCGGCGCGGAGCGCGCGTCGGCGTGACCGCGGTCAGCCACAAGGTCATTCGGAAGCTGCTCGATGACGTCGCAAGAACCGCCGCCAAGCTCGGGGGCCGAGTAGATTGCATCCACAAGGTCACGACGAGGAGCCCAACGCCGCCGAGCGTCGAGGAGACGACGGACAACGCCGAGGCTCTCGCGCGCCTTTCAGATCGCCGGGCTCAGGTGGTGGGCGCCACGCCCTGGCTGTGGGCTCGCCCGGACGCACACGATGTCGTCGACGTCCTGTTCATCGAGGAGGCGGGCCAGATGTCGCTCGCGAACGTCCTCGCGGCCTCGCAGGCCGCCAGGAGCGTCGTGCTGCTCGGCGACCCGCAGCAACTCGAGCAGCCGCAGCAGGGAACGCATCCGGAAGGAACGGACCGCTCCGCGCTCGAGCACATTCTCCAGGACCACAAGACCATCCCCGTCGGCCGCGGGATCTTCCTGCCTGAAACCTGGCGGCTTGCGCCGAGCATCTGCGCCTTCACCTCGGAGGTCTTCTACGAGGGACGGCTCCATGCGAGGGCCGGGCTCGAGCAGCAGGTGCTCGTTGGAACGGCACCGTTCGAAGGAGCCGGACTGTGGGTTGCCGCGGTGGCGCACGACGGCAACCAGAACTCCTCGCATGAGGAGGTCGAGGTCGTCGAGCGCATCGCCGCTGGCTTGCTGCGACCCGGGGCGCAATGGATCGATCGACATGGGGCTGCGCAGCCCCTGACCGCCAACGACGTCCTGATCGTCGCGCCCTACAACTCGCAGGTGTCGTTGCTGGCCGAGCGGCTCGGCCCGCGTGGCATCCGCGTGGGCACCGTCGACAAGTTCCAGGGCCAGGAGGCGCCCGTCGTCGTCTACTCGATGGCGACGTCGGCCCCCGAAGATGCGCCGCGCGGAATGGAGTTCATCTACAGCCTCAACCGCTTGAATGTCGCCACGTCTCGCGCGCGCTGCGCGTGCATCCTCGTCGCGAGCCCGCGTCTATTCGAGCCCGAGTGCAAGAACCCGCGACAGATGCAGCTCGCCAACGCGCTCTGCCGCTACCTCGAGCTGGCTCGAGCCGTGGTGGTGTGACTGTGAGATCGTCCATGTCGGACCTCTCGCCTTCGGTCGGCTACCGCGCGGGCCTGGGGCGAGACTGTCGCGAGATCAGCGGTCCTCGGGGAACAATGACAGCTGGCTGCGCTTCCCGCGTTCCGGGGGCTCGGGCTCGGGCGGCTCGGAGCCCTGCGGGAAGAGGTACTCGCTCTCGGGGTCGTGGCCCTGATAGCGCCGCAGCGCCACGTCGCGCCGCCGAACAGCGTAGCAGTAGACGCACCCATGGGGGCACGTGTCGTAGTCGCCGATGTCCTTCGACTCGAAGCATCCGCACCCCGCGCGCATCCCCTTCAACTGCGAGCGGAACGGTCTCCCGGCGACTTCCATCAGCCGCGGGCCGTCGACGCAGCGCGCTTCGCCGACGCCGGTAACCACGAGGTCCGGTTGTGTGCAGATCGTGAGATGCATCTCGTGGTTGGCGGCGATCTCGGCGAGGTCAGCGAGAAGTGCGCGCTTGGTCTCCGCGGGCGGATCCTGCCATTCGAAGCCGTCCCGCCGCGCGGCCTCGTCCATGTTCCGTTGGGTCTTGTCGTAGAGCTGCATGAACGAGACGATCACCTCGTCGGTTGCACCGGCGAGGCGAGATGCGAGCTCGGCGAAGTTCCGCCGGTGGAAGGCGGCGTCGGTGATGGTCGAAAAGACGATCGTGTCGTACCGCCAGATCGCAGCTCGGCCGCCGAACTTCTGGGCGACAGTGCGAAGATGATCGATGGATCGTCCCGCATCGACGACTCGGGACTCAAGGGCGCGCGGGTACCCGTTGATCGTGTGCTGCACGATGAATGGGAAGCCGCGCTTGTGGACCTCGTCGAGCACGCCCATGAACGGGGCGACGTTCTTAGTCCAGAAAACGAAGCCGTCCACGTCCTCTCGGCGGAGCGAGATCGTAGACCGCTGGTTCCGGTTGTAGGGATTGGCCATCTTGCAGAAGCCGGCCCTCAACCGGTTGCCGAACCACTCGCCGTAGAAGGCGGGGATATCGGTCTTGTAGCTCGCCGAGATGATCATCCGCCTTCGCCTCGCCTCATCCTCGCACGACGGTGAACCAGAAGACCGTCGGGTCCCGGTACCCGTCCGTGAAGAACTTGACCCGAGGATTCCCCAAGACCTCGGTCAGCATCTGTCCCAAGTCCGACGTCTGCTCGTCGCCGTCGAGCGTCCCCTTGAAGGTGTGAACGGTGAGCCTCATCCCGAATGTCGTCTCGAAGAGTTCCCGCACATGGTCGCTGAAAGCGGGGCTGTGCTCCAGGCGATCAATCACTACGAACACGCACCCCCGAGGACACGCGCTCGCCAGGTGCTTCACGGAGTCCAGAGCCTCTTCGAGGCGCGTCTTGTTCTCCGAGAACAGGTAGTTGAAGACGACAACGTCCGCCTTGCTGAACTGGAAGGCGTACTGCTGGTACGACGCAGGGTGGAGGACGTTCATCGGTAGAAACGTTGGCGCAATCGTCGGCGCCTCCACCTTCTCGCCCGCGAGGGACGCGCGCAGTTCGGCCTCGACCGCCTCGGCGAGCTGCTGCCACGTCTCTGCCCAGTATGGAACGTTGTCCAGCACGGTGAAAATGATCTTGCGAGGCAGGTGCCAGGGGCGCCGCAGCAGGCGACCGAACACTGAACGTTGAAGAAGATGCTTCGCCAGGCCGAGGAGCTCGGTCCCTGGACCTCCGCCCACGGAGCAGACGTGGAGCACGCTCTTGTCGGCGTTGCGGAGCTTGTCGCGGAGTTCGTCGGACCCCTGGAGCACCTGCTCGAAGAGGGTCGCGTTGGCCGGTGCATGACGGTAGAGGTAGCCGAGCCGGCAGAGAGGGTCGTCGTAGTCGATGTCGGGCTCATCTCGCCGGTGCTCACGCGCGGTCTTGTCGATGTGTTCCCGAATCTCCGCGAGGACGGCTGGGACAGTTTGACCCTTGCCGTCCGCGTATGTCTTTACGGCCTCCTCCACGACACGGCGCACGAGCTCGATGTACATGGTGGCCTCAATCGTGGAGGGCGATCGTGCACCTGTTGCCCGTAACCGTCGGCTCGGTGTCGCGCGCGCCGCTGACCGACTCGCGCACTACACGACGACCTGGCGGTAGCGCACGTACGAGCGGCGGCTCGCCCATCGGCGCAGGTCTCGATCTTGGCCGACCGAATGGGTACGGCCCACGGACGCCTCGGTCTCGTGCTCCTCGACGATGACGTGCGTGCCGTAGTCCGCGTACACGTCTGGGCGGCGGCGGCCAAGCTGCGGCGGAGCGCATTCCCATCCGATGTGATCAGCGCACACCTCGGCGCCGCCTGCCGCGTGCTCGCGGGCCGATCGCCGGATGCTGCGTTGCTCGGGGGCATCCGCCAGGTACTGAGCTACCTCGCCTACGAGCTTCGCGCCCACATAGATGCCGATGCCAGCCAGTGCGAACTTCCCGAGCGTCGCCCAGCCCGACTCGCGCGCGACGAAGGCGTCGGCCACCGCGACTTGCCTGCCGTCTGGGGCTAGGAGCAGCACATCACCACCGAGACGACCTGCGCCGGCCGTCTCGCGGAGCCTTGCCTGGGCGAACGGACCACACCAATAGTTCCCGAGAGGCCCGGCGATCAACACGTACCACATTCAGCACATGATACTCGGCCATCGCGATCTGCGCCACGCGCCACTAGGCGATGGCTTCCCTTCTCCGGGTCGCGCCCGTGTGCTTGGATTTTATGAGCTCACCTTGAGCTGGATCCAACCGCGGTGATGTGATCCGCGAACGTAGCCCTCTGCTGCGCCCAGGTCCGAACGTGCGCCACCCCTCGGAGCACACGCTCGCTGATGGGCTCCATACCGTCGACGGCCTCGAATTCGAGCACCCGCTCTTGGAGGTCCGGCGCGAGGAGCAGCAGGTCGAGCAGGTGCGTGATGCGCGCCCGCGTGAAGCTGAGCCTCCTGGCGACCTCGGCGCGGTCGCGCAGGGTGCCCCGGTCGATGGCGTCCTGGATCTTGTAGGCGAGCGCGAGCATGACGGCGACGCGCGCCGGCCGGTGCACGGGGCCAGGCGGTCGTTCCGAGACGAAGCGCTTCCCGTGCCCGCGCTGCACGCGGTGAAGCTGGCCGGTGACCACCCGCGGACCGGTCGGGGTGCTGATGCTCGTCGGGTTCGTCACGGCGACACCTCCTGCTGCGCGGGCTGCGACGCGGCTTCGGCGGGCACTTCCGCGCCGAGGTCGGCCAGAAACACGCTCACCTGGTTCGCGGGCTCATTCACCTCGACGCGCTGGACGACGGCCCGCAGGAGCCGGCCACGGTTCTCCGGCGTGAGCACGTCCCAAACCGCGTCGAAGTCGGCGAGGCAGCCCGCGACCCAGCCGACCTCGACATCGAGTGCGTCGAGGTGCGCGAGCTCGCGCTCGGCGCCGACGAGTTGGGCCTCGCACCGTCCGAGCTGGCCCCCCACTTCCTGCAGGCGCTCGTCGACCATCCAGCGCGCGGTGCCCGCCATCCCGACCATCGTGTCGACGAGGCGCCTGGCCTCGGACGACAGCGACGCGATCTCCGGCGGGAGCTCCTGCCGCTCGGTCAGAATCGCGCTCCTGCGCCCGGCGACGCGAGCCTTCACCGAGGTGGTGATCTCGGCCGCGAGCGAGCCGTCGGCGGTCGCCTCGCGCAGTCGCTCGACGACGTAGGTTTCGATCGCACCCGCGGGCAGGGGAGACGATGGGCACGCTTCCTTGCCCTCCTTGTCCCGCTTCACGCATCGGTAGTAACGGTGCTCGGTCCGACCCCTGCGCGTCGACGCCGGCGTGAAGCCGGATCCGCAGCACGCGCACCGGAGCACGCTGCGCAGGATGTACTCGGGGTTGCGTCCATGCGTCGTCGTCTTGTTCGTCGCGTCCTCGAGCTGCGCCTGGGCGCGCGTGAACGTCTCGTTCTCGATCAGCGGCGTGTGCTCGGCCTTGTGTAACTCGCCGCCGCTGGCCATGAAGCCAGCGTAGATGGGATTCTTGAGGACGCGGAGGACGTCGCCCTTCGTCCACGACCGCCCCTCTCGGAGGTTGCCGTTCACAGCGCGATGTCGCTTCGTCGAGCGCTGTCGCTCCTTCAGGAGACGCGCGACCCCCAGGGCCGAGCGGTGCTCGAGGTAGAGAGCGAAGATCTCCCGGACGAGCACGGCCTCCAACTCGTCAACGACCAGGCGCTTCTCCACGACCGTGTAGCCGAGAGGCACCGGGCCGCCGGTCCACTTCCCCTTCCGCCGGGCGGCAGCCATCTTGTCGCGCGTCCGCTCGCCAATCATCTCGCGTTCGAACTCGGCGAAGCTCATCAGCATGTTGAGCGTGAGCCGTCCCATTGCGTCGGCGGTCGAGAAGTTCTGCGTGACCGAGACGAATGACGCGCCGGACTTGCTGAACCGCTCCATCACCTTCGCGAAGTCGAGCAGCGAGCGGCTCAGCCGGTCGACCTTGTAGACGACCACCACGTCGATCTTCCCCGCTTCGACCTCGGCGAGCAGGCGCTGGAACGCGGGCCGCTCGATGTTCGCGCCCGTGAAGCCGCCATCGTCGTAGCGCTCGCCCACCAGCGTCCAGCCTGGCTGCCGCTGGATGTAGCCGACGCAGGCCTCGCGCTGGGCGTCGAGCGAGTTGAATTCCTGCTCGAGCCCCTGCGAGGTCGACTTGCGCGTGTAGACCGCGCAGCGCTTCGTCTCGGGCGCGCCCTTCTGGACGCCGTTCTTCAGCGGCTTCATCCGGCGCGCTCCGCGGTGTCGTTCCGGGTGCCGGCGGCGCGGCCGAAGAAGAAGAGGAACCCGTTCCAGGGCGTGCCGGTGATGAGGCGCGCGATCTTCGAGAGCGAGCGGTAGGGCGCGCCGTTGTAGTCGAAGCCGGCGGCGAGGACGGTGACCTTGTGCTCGACGCCACCGTGGACGCGCGTGAGGACCGTCCCGGCGCCGGGGAGGCGCGGATCGCGCGCGGGCGTCACCGGCTCGACCGTCGCGCCGTCCTTCCGCGAGACTGGCTGCCGCCAGCGCACGGGTGCCTCGGGCGCGAGCTGCTCGATGCGTTCGAGCGCGCGCGGGGACAGCCTGCCCTCGGCGCGCTCCTGGACGCGCCAGGCGATGCGCTTGCGCAGGTACTCCTTGTTCCGCGTCCGCGTCGGCTCGCCGAACACCTCTCGGTACTTCTCGGCAAGCTCGCCCACGCTCATCGTACCGAGCGCGGCAAGCTCACGGGCTACGCTCGCCGCCGCCTCTCGGTCGGTGCGCTGGGCCAGGGCCTTCATGCTCATGTCGCTCTCTCCTTGCGGCGGCTGGTTGGTGCCGTCGTCGAGGGGCATGAGGGTGGTCTTTGGTGAACAAGGCAAGGCAAGTTCGAGCGCGCCGGTCTGCGGGCAGGGCATCATGAGCACTCTCGATGTTGCTCTGGCTTGGCGCGCCTCGGCGGAGGCATGCGGCCCTCCAGGAGTAGCGTGAAGATGGCGCCGGCGAGGATGTCCACCACCTCGGCCCGGGCGGCGGCGGCCTCCGTGCGCCCGTCGTCACCCTCGTGGATCGGCTCTCCGTCCTTCTTTTTCGTCGCCACGTTCGCTCTCCGGTGGGCTCCAGAGAGGAAACGCGGGCTCGGAGGGCGAAATGGGACAGACCTCGGCACTCACGTGTTCGTCATTGACATCGTGAAGCGCGTCTGTTTAGTGTTTAGTCCACGGTGCGTCTCCAGAAGGTTTCTGGACGCCCCGCTGCACGCCAGAAGGAGCAGAGATGCCTGAAACGCTCGGAGACCGAATCAAGCGGGTCCGCAAGGAACGCGGCCTGGGCCTGCGGGAGACCGCGGGCAAGATCGGGATTTCCGCGACGTTCCTTTCGCGCGTGGAGACCAACGCGGAGAAGGCGGCGCCGAGCGAAGAGGTGCTCCGGAAGCTCGCAAAGCTGCTCGACGATGACTTCGACGCCCTGATGCATCTGGCCGAGCGTGTTCCCACGGACGTGGCGGCCATGATCAAGAAGGACCCCGGCATGCCTGCGTTCCTGCGCACGGCACGCGATCAGAAGGTCTCGGGCGACCAGCTCCTGAAGATGTTGGAGGACTCCACGAAGAAGGGGCGCTCGTGAGCGTGCCGCTGAAGGTCCCCTATCTCGATGCAAGCGCGATCGAGAGCGCGGCCACGGAGCTGCTTCGCCGCTATGCGAAGTGGAAGGGCGCGCCACCGCGACCACCGATCCCGATCGATGACATCGTCGAGGGACTCCTCAAGCTCTCGCTCAGCGTTGGCAATCTGCGTGGTCGCCTCGGCAACGACGTGCTCGGCGCCACCTGGCTCGACGAGGGCCATGTGATGATCGACAGCTCGCTTGAGGGCAACCTGGGGCGCTTCACGTTCACGCTCGGGCACGAGACGGGGCACTGGCAGCTCCACCGACCGATCATCGAGATGGAGAAGGTGACGGTGCCGCTCTTCTCCCGCGAGCCCAACGAGAAGGCGACGCCCGCCATCGTTTGCCGGACCGGCAAGCGGCGTGATCCCGCCGAGTGGCAGGCGGACACGTTCGCGGCGTGCTTGCTCATGCCGGCGAGCGACGTGCGCGCGACGGTGAAGGCCGCGTTCGGCGACGAGCTGCCCACGACGGAGGGCATCGAGGCGCGCCGCAAGTCCGGCGAGCCCGACCCGTGGCTCCGAGGCCTCGCGGACCACATCATCGACAAAGGCGACTTCGAGAACGTGTCGAACGAGGCGATGCGCTACCGCCTGCTCGACCTGAAGCTCGTCGTCGACGCCTCCAACCCACAGCGCAAGCTGCTGTAGAGACGAGGGCACGGTGCCGAGTCAGAGCCATCCACGTCTTCGTCTTGCTCACGGTGTCAACCGTTTAGTTCACGGTTCCAGCAGCCGTGGTGGGCCCGCTGAGCGCCGGTCGCCGAGGCACAATCGTTGGTGGCAGTGGAGTCGCACCTGGGTCCTCCTCGCCACGAAGTCGGACAACTGACACGGAACAAGGGAGGACGAGACATGGCGCAGCTTCGATTCAAGAACTTCAGCGATCTGGCCTTCATCCAAGGTGTCGACAAGCCGCGCTTCCTCGCGCCGCTGCTCGAGCCCCACAAGGCCTACTTCCAGCGCCAAGGGCTCGACGTCACCAAGCTCAAAAACGGCGACGGGCACGACCGTCAGCTGCTTGAGGTGTTCACGAACCCGGACGAAGAGATGCCGGCCGGGCTCCTTGAGTCGCTGTACGTGCTCGACGACCTCGCTGACGACGCCGGCCACGATCGGATCCTGGCCGAGGCCGAGCGACAGGGTGTGCAGCTCAACGGCATCGTCGGGCAGGAGATGTCGCCCGGCGAGTTCGCGATCGCCGTCCAACTCCAGCACGCCAAGATCGTCCGCGTAGCCCACGACAGGACGCTCTACCGCAAGATCAAGAACTACGAGGAGTACCAAGCGAAGGGGAACAAGCAGCTCACGCTCAATGCCACAAAGGCGAAGCGCACCTCGCTCGAAGAGGAGCTGGCCCCCTGGTTCGAGTCCAAGAACCGCAGCCGCGCGTGCGAGATCTACGTCTACGAGGAGAAGGACGACATCAAGTTCGAGATCACGCACGGACGCCCGTACCGCACCGACGGCAGCATCGACAAGAAGCTCAAGCGCTCGCGCGTCGCCTACCGGCCACAGAAGCACGACTCGGTCATCTACGACACGCGGACCCGCGTGCTGAAGCTGAACGCCCAGATCGCCGCCGAAAAGGACCTCTACCGCAAGTCGATCGGGAAGATCCTGTTCGACGACGCCGACTACTTCCCTGCCGGCGACATCTACACGCTGGCGCCGCTGCGCAAGGCGAAGCCCACGCTCGCCCTGGTGGCCGGTGTGAAGAGCGTCCGCTTGACGGAGGTGTGGATCCAGGTCAACGACGAGCACGGCTTCGTCCAGACGTCGCGCGCGCACAACCTGCTCGCGGTCGCGGAGCGGCATGGCACGCCGAACCTCGCGCAGGGCAATATCGTCCGGGCGTCCTTCCTCATCGAGTACGGCAGCGGTGGCCGGCCCCGGAAGCTCGAGCTACGCCCGCCGAACGTCGCCATCTACGATCGCGCCCGCGATGGAGCGCCGGCCGAGGCGTTCATGCACGCGAACGGGTTCTCGAAGCTGCCGAAGCCATGAGCAACGAGCTCGCGGCCTTCTGGCAGCTCGTCGAGACAAACTTCCCGCTGGGAGGACCGCGCGGGCACGTGCGCGAGCTGCTCGGTGCGGATCTCGTCAACGCGCTGGAGGTTATGGGCATCCTGAGACACCAGCATGTTGCCGATCGCTACCCGTGTCCGCGCTCGGGCGGCGACGGTTGCCCTCGCGTGGTGATCGAGCGTGACGATGGGAGCATCGTCGCGGTCTGCGGAAACGAGCCGGCCGAGTGCGCCGACCTGGCGCTTTCCTCGACCGACGTGGAGGTGCTCGCCGTCGCTCCCGAAGACTTCTGCGAGACGGTCGGGAAGGCGCTGCAGATCCGCACCAACGTCGAGGCGCTGCCCGGCCTCCGCAACGCGTACCGCGTCGGCACGTTCATCCCCGAAGCCGGCATCAAGCACGCGATCTACCTCGTCGTCCGCTGCAGCGAGCGCGACTACACCGAGGCCATCGACGCCCTTCGCACCCACGCTATCGGCCAGACCCTCGCGGTCATTTTCCCGACGGAGCGATTCGTGACCGAGGAGCTGCGCCGGCAAGCGTCGGCAGCGGGCGTCCTCCTCGTACCGCTCCTCGACGCCGTTGGCCTCGACGCCACGGGACTCCGCGCCCTGGGCGATCCGCTTACGCTCTTCGCCGCAGTGGGTCGAGCGGGCGTCGCCTCGGGCCAGGTGTCCTCCGTGGTCGCCCGCGTGTTCATCCGTGGCGGTGACGGCGCACCCACCTGGCGCGACCTCGACGCCAGCAGCTACCAGAACCTCCTCGCGGCGGCGGCGTCCTACGACATCTTCGCCGACGAGATCACGAAGGCCGTGGCCAAGGGCAAGGGTTCGAAGCGAGCGCACACCGCGAACGTGTCCGCGTCGCACTTCAAGATGATCCGCGCCGCCGTCGACAAGCGGTCCAACTTCGACCCGGGCACGGGGGACGAGGATGGTGTGGCCGCGAAGCAGATTTTCCAACGCGCCCGACAGATCTTCGACATCAAGCGCGGCAAGTCGTGGGTGCTGTTCAAAACGGACAAGATCGACAACCACGCCGTCTACCGCTTCGATCCCGACGCATCCGTGAGCTTCGCGTTCGTGTTCGCGCCGAACCCGTAGCCCTTCTCGTCGAACCCCCGCGTCGTACAGCCCGCATACAGGCCGCGTCCGCTCTGCATACAGAGCAGACCTCCAGAGTGGCCTTCGTGAGTCGCTGACGACTCGCAGGAGGTCATCATGGAAAAGGAATGGCGCTGCAGTCGGTGCGAGAAGCTCCTCGGGCTTCTCCGTGACGGGCGACTGCACCTGCGGTTCTCGCGCGGCCACGAGTACCTCGTCGGCTTCCCGGCGACGAGCGTGTGCCGCGGCTGCCGAACCCTGAACGAGCTGAACGAAGCGAAGGCGACGACGGTCGCGCCCGTGAACCAGGCGGTCGCGACGCGGTGATGCGCGCGGTCTGAACCACAAACCCAGAGGCGCATGACGCCCTGAGAGTGGCCACCACGAGGCGTGTGACGCCCGGCCGAAAGGCGGGCGCGCATGCGTGCGTGCTGGGAGGCGCTTCACGCGTCCTTCGTGCGGTCGGTGACGTCCCTGAAGGCAGAGCAGCAGTTCAAGGCGATGGGTAAGAGCCTCCCTGAGCTGGCGAGCTTCGAGGGCACAGGAGCCCTGATCGCTCACCTCACGACGAGGAGTGGCGACCTCGACGTCAAGGACCAGATCTACGAGGTCCTGATCGAGGCGGTGCAGTCCCGCTCCGATTGGGCCGAGCTTGCCACCGGGCTATTGTGGCTGGGGCTCTGGCCCGGCCTCGATGCGATCTTCCGCCAGCGGCTCCGAGGCTTCGTCGAGCTGCGGGAGGATCTGGTCGCGGAGATCAGCTTCGTCTTCACGACGACGGTCGCGCGAATCGACCTCTCGGGCGTTCAGCGGGTGGCCGCGACGCTGGTTCTCAATGTCGAGCGCGACGTCCACGAGTGCCTGACGCGGCGCCGGACCCACGAGGCGCGGCTCTCCGACATCACCGATCACGAGGACGACCTCGGAGACGAGACGTCGCGCCTCGACGAGCGGGAGCTGTTCGCCGACGCGCAGGACCTGCGGGCCGTGCGCGACTGGCTCCGGAGCATCGTCGGCCGTGACGCGACGCTCGTCATCGGCGCCGTTCTCTGCGGGCACGACCAGGGGGAGCTTGCCGACCACCTGGGCATCCGCCCCGCCGCCGCTCGCAAGAGATTCCAGAGGGCGATCAAGAGGATACGCGATCACCTCGGAGAACGGTCCTGAGCCATGTCCCATTTGGCTCCGCCAGAGCGCGTTTCCTTTTCATGAAGCCAGCTGCTCCGCAGGCATTCGAAGTTCCCCGCGACCAGAGCACCGCGGCCCGCCTGGCGTCGTTGTTCCGCGAGATCGTGCTGGTGCTCGGCGGGGTCTGCGCCGTGCACGGCCTGGACGATGGGGTCGTCCGCGAGCTCGCGGCTGGGCTCGAGCGCGCCTGGCGCCGTGCAGATGCCCACAAGGCGACCGCGCGCCCCCCTCGCCCCACTGCCCATCCGGCGATCACCGCCCTGCTCCAGCTCCCCGAGGAGGACGAGCCATGAAGGAGCCGAGGCCGTCGGTCGCGGCAGAGGACGACTACGCCCGGCTACCCGGCCTCTTTCGACGCTGGGAAATCGAGCAGGTGCTCGAGCCCGGGCTGGATTTTCACCTTGAAGAGGCTGGCGAGGCCTCCGACGGCACCCCGCTCTTCGCCGTGTACCGGCGGGACCCCAACCAGAAGGAGGCATGACCCATGGCAACGAACCAGTGGCAGCAGACGGCGGAGCTGGCGAAGAAGCACGATCAGGACTCGAGCACCTGGCTCAAGCTCGGCAACGATGGCGACACGGCGGTCGTCGTCTTCCTCGGCGATCCCTACCCCCGCGAGGTCTCTTTCGTCGACGGCAAGTACATGCCGTTCGACGACAAGCTGAAGGCGCAGGGACTGAAGGCCTCGCTCCGCGTCGCGCTCAACGTCGCGGTCTACGAGACGAAGGAGGTCAAGATCCTCGAGCAGGGCGTGACGTTCTTCAAGGACCTCGTGCGCGTGCGCGAGAAGTACGGGCTCGACAAGTGGGCCTTCGAGGTCCAGCGCCACGGCGCCGCCAAAGATCCGAAGACCACCTACTCGATTCTGCCGGAGCACCAGCTCACGCCCGAGCAGCAGAAGGAGTTCCAGGCGCTGCCGCTCCACGACCTGGAGAAGCTGTACGGGAGCAGCGGCGGAGAAGGCGGCGGCGGAGGTGGCGCGCTTGGGAGCTACGACCGCAAGGAGGCGGGCGTCGTCGACCCGAGCACGGCGCAGTCGATCGCGGCGCAGCTCAAGATGATGCCGCGCGAGGCGGTGGAGCGCTTCTGCAAGAAGTTCAACGTTGCGCGCATCAAGGACCTGCCGGTCGCGCAGCTCGAAAAGGCGCGCGCCTTCGTCGAGGTGCTCGCCTCGGAGTTCGCGGCGCAGACCGCCACTGCTACCCCGGACGCGGACCCGTTCGCCTGAGCCACCCGCGGTGGAGCTGAGCGCGCGAGAACCTTCTCCGGCGGCGGACGGCACGTGCTGGGCGGCAAGCGCCGCAGGCCCGTGCGTCCGCTCGCCGGAGAGCTTTCGGGGCGAGGGCCACATTCCATGACCGACTACCTCGACGACGTCTTTGGCAAGAGCGGCCTCTTCGCCGCGCGTTTCCCCGGCTACGAGCAGCGCGAGGGCCAGGTGGCGCTCGCCCGCATGGTCGATGCGGCCATGCGGGGTGGGCGCCACGCCCTCGGCGAGGGACCATGCGGCACCGGCAAGGGCGTCGCCTACGGCGTGCCGTCCGTCTGGCACGCCCACCATCGGAAGAAACGCGTGGTGATCGCCACCGCCAACATCGCGTTGCAGGAGCAGCTCGTCACCAAGGACCTGCCGCTGCTCGCCGAGGTGCTGCCGTGGAAGTTCTCGTTCGCGCTGCTCAAGGGGCGCAACAACTACCTCTGCCTCGACCGCCTGGCCGAGAGCGAGGCGCGCGGCGAGCTCGCCGGCCTCGTCCACGACGAGCTCGACCGGCAGGTGCAGGAGCTCGTCGCCTGGGCGGCGAAGACAACGACGGGCGACGTCTCAGAGGTGCCGTTCGTGCCCGGGCCCGCGGCCTGGTCGCGCTTCTCCGTGGGCTCGGACGACTGCAAGAGCGACGGGTGCTCCTTCCGCGACCGCTGCTTCTCGGAGCGGGCGAAGGCGACCGCAGCTGACGCGACCATCGTCGTCACGAACTACCATCTGCTCTTCGCGCACCTCGCCGTGCGCCGCGAGACCGGCCAGGATCTGGTGCTGCCCGAGTTCGACTTCCTCGTGCTCGACGAGGCGCACGAGGCGGCCGACATCGCCCGCGACTTCTTCGGCTTCACGCTCTCGGAGTTCTCGGTCACGCGGCTCGCCCGCTACACCGAGGCCCGCGGCAGGAAGAAGCTCGCCGGCGATCTGCGCCGCGCGGCCACGGACTTCTTCGACGTAGTCGCCCGGCTCGCTCGCTCGCCGCTCTACAAGTGCCGCCTCAAGACCCCCAACTTCGCGACGCCGACCAAGCTCGTGACGGCGCTCGGGGGGGTCGCGAAGCTCGCCGGTCCTGTCGCCGACGACGAGACCGAGGAGCGAGAGGGCCGGGCAAAGGCGCGCCTCGCCCGCCGCCAGGCGGACACCCTCGCATCGCGCCTGAACGAGGCCGTGGGCCTCTCCGACCCGAACAAGGTCTACTTCATCGACCTCGATTCGAAGGGCTGGGCGAGGCTCGGTGCGAAGCCCATCGACGTCGCGGGGCTGCTCCGCGCGGAGCTGTTCGATCGCACCGAGTCGGTGACGCTGGTCTCCGCGACCATGACCACCGCGGGGACGTTCGACTTCATCCGGAACGAGGTAGGCGCCCCCGGAACGGCCATCGAGCTCGTGGCCAAGTCGCCCTTCGACTTCGAGAAGCAGGCACTCCTCATCGTGCCTGAAGGGTTGCCCGAGCCGCGCGAGCCCGGGTTCGTGGAAGCCGTGGCGGACGCGGTGAGGACGGTCATCGACGCCTGCAACGGCCGGACGCTCGGGCTCTTCACGTCGTATCGAAACCTCAACGCGGTCTACGAACGCATCTCCGGCAACGGGCATCGGGTCCTAAAGCAAGGGGAGCTGCCTCGCACCGAGCTTACGCGCCTCTTCAAGGAGGACATCAGCTCCGTGCTGCTCGGCACCGAGAGCTTCTGGACCGGCATCGATGTCCCCGGGGAGGCGCTCACCGGACTCGTCATCGACAAGCTGCCGTTCCCCAACATGGACGATCCGGTGGTCGACGCCATCTGCGCCCGCGACCGGCGGGCCTTCGACAGCTACCTCCTCCCGCGCGCCATCATCATGCTTCGCCAGGGCGTCGGCCGGCTCATCCGCTCGCAGAAGGACGTCGGCGTGGCGGTCATCCTCGACAAACGCATCGCCGAGAAGGCTTACGGCCGGAGGTTCCTCAAGAGTCTGCCGCCGATGCTCACCACGCGGAAGCTCGACAACATCGCCCGGTTCCTCGCGGAGGCCTCCGATGCGCGCCCGGGTTGATGCTGGCCTCCACCTCACGCGGGCCGAGGTGTCGCCGAAGCTCGAGGAGCGCCTACGGCGGGCGTTGTCCTTCCCCAACCCTGCCTACCTCGACCGGCTGAGGCTCGGGCTCTCGACGCGCGGCGTGCCCGAGAGGCTCTGCTTCGTCGAGGATGGAGACGACGAGCTGCGGCTGCCACGCGGGGCGATCCACACGCTCCGGCGCCTGGCTGCGCTCGAGGGCGTCGTCGTCCAATGCGACGACCGGCGCGTGGTCCCGGCCGAGCGCCTCGACGAGGTCCCGGCGCCACCGCTTCGGCCCTACCAGGAGCGCGCCCTCCAGCCGATGGTGAACGTCACCCAGGGGACCCTGGTGCTCCCCTGCGGTGGAGGCAAGACGCGCCTCGGCCTCGCGGCGCTCGCGCGCCTGCGAACGCCGACCCTCATCCTCGTCCACACGCTCGACCTGGCCGAGCAGTGGCGCCGGCAGCTGTGCGAAATGCTCACCATCGAGGCAGGCCTCATCGGTGACGGCGAGGAGACCATCAAGCCGGTCACGGTCGCGCTCGTGCAGGCGCTGGTGCGCTGGGAGGCACCTCGACTCGACGCCTTGCTCGAGCGCTTCGGACTTCTCATCGTCGACGAGGCCCACCACTGCCCGAGCACCACGTTCCGCGCCGTCGTCGATCGTTGCCCGGCGCGCTACCGGTTCGGGCTCACGGCAACGCCAGAGCGGGAGGATGGCCTCACCCCTCTGCTCGATCTGTTCCTCGGGCCGGCGGTCGTCACGGTCACGCACGAGGAGCTGGTCGCCGCGGGCGTCTTGACCCTGCCCGAGGTGCGGGTGATCGAGACGGGGTTCACCTTCGCCTACGCGGGAGCCGACGACTACGCGCGAATGCTCGACGCGCTCGTTCGCGACGGCGAGCGCAACGGGCTCATCGCGGAGCAGGTCGCTTCGGAGGCGCACGCGGGCCACCTCTGCCTCGTGCTCTCCGGCCGCATCGACCATTGCGAGACCATGGCCGGTCTCCTACGCACGCGCGGCGTGCAGGCAGAGCTTCTCACCGGCCTGGTGAAGAAGGAGCGCCGGGTGGAGCTGCTTGCGCAAGCCCGCGTCAGGCGCCTGGCAGTGCTGGTCGCCACGACCCTCGCCGACGAAGGGCTCGACCTGCCGGTGCTCTCGCGCGTCTTCCTCATCTACCCGAGCCGGGCGCGTGGCCGCACCCTTCAGCGGCTCGGCCGCCTCATGCGGACGCACCCGGGGAAGACCGAGGCCGTGCTCTTCGACTTCGTGGACCGCAAGGTGCCCGTGCTCCGCCGGCATCACGTCGAACGGCGCCGGCTCTACGCCGAGGTGCTTGGCGTGAGACCGGAGGCGCTCGAACCATGAGCGGAGACTTCAGGACCTTCATCGAAGAAGTCCGCGCGCGCTCCGACCTGGTCGAGATCATCGGCACCGACGTGAGTCTCAAGCCGTCGGGAAGTACGCTCAAGGCGTTGTCGCCCTTCCACCCCGAAACGGACCCCTCGTTCGTCGTCTGGCCCGCCACCCAGACCTGGCACGACTTCTCGAACGGCGGAACCCGCGGGGGCGACGTCTTCGCCTACCTGCAGGAACGCGACAAGGTCGGCTTCAAGGAGGCGGTCTTTCACCTTGCCGAGCGGGCCGGTCTCCGGCGCCCGAACCAGGACGACGAGACCTTCCAGCGTGAGCTCGCTCTCCTCGTGGAGCGGCGCGAGGTGCAGCGGCTCCTCACCACCGCGGCCGGCCACTACCACCAGGTCCTCCCGACCAAGATCCGCGAGGAGAGCTTCCGGGGGCACTACGGCTTCAGCGAGGAGACCATCGACACGCTGAAGCTCGGCTGGGCCGATGGCCACCTCTTCGAACACCTCCGGGAGGTCGTGGGCGCAAGTCGCGTGCTGGCACTCAAGACGGGTCTCTTCGTCGTGCTCGCCGGCGGCCACGTCGAGGACTTCTTCCGCGAGCGGCTCGTCTTCCCCTACTGGAGGGGCGGCCAGGTCGCCTACTTCATCGCGCGCGCAACCGAATACACCGGCGATGAGGAGTGGGAGAGGTCGAAGTACAAGAAGCTCCTCACGCACTCGGAGCGGCACGACTACGTCTCGCCTTCCGTGGTCAATGACTGCTTCTACAACGAGGACGCGATCCGCGGCGCCGAGGAGTTGCTCATCACCGAGGGCGTCACCGACTGCATCAGCGCCATGCAGGCCGGCGTTCCGTGCATCTCCCCGGTCACCACACGCTTTCGCAAGCAGGACGTTCCAAAGCTGCTCCAGCTCACGCGCCACGTGACGCGCGTCATCGTCTGCAACGACTCCGAAGCCAGTGGCGCGGGCGAGGCCGGCGCCCGCGAGACCGCTGCCGCGCTTTGGGCCGAGGGCCGGGACGTTCGCGTAGCGATCATTCCGAGGCCGGAAGGCCAGGACAAGATCGACGTCAACGAGCTCGTGGCCGCGCGGGGACCCGAGGCGCTGCGCGAGGTAGTCGCGGCGGCCAGATCCTTCCCGAGCTACCTGCTCGAGCGCATCCCCAAGGACACCCCGAACGCGGAGCTCGACCGGCTTCTCGACCCGGTCCTGGACACGCTCACGGGCTGCACTCGGCTCGTTGCCGACGCCACGCTGGACGCGGTCGCAACCAAGTTCGGCGTGCGGCGCCGGGCGCTGATCGGCCGGGTCAAGGAGCTGACTGCCAAGAAGAAGGTCGAGGCGGCTACCCGCTCCGCGAGCGCCGGCTCCGTGCCCGAGATCAGGGTCAACTGCCGCCAGCTCCGGGACCTCGCCGACGAGGCAGGTGCCGCCGTCGTCCTGGCAAATCGGGTCCGCGTCGAGGGCCGCGGGACAAACCTCTACCTCAAGCACGATCCGCCGCTCGTCTTCCGACGCGGAGGCCGGCTCGTTTACCTCAAGGTCGAGGAGGACGCCGCGCCCGAGCTCGACGCGCTCCTCGACACCGGCATGATCGGCGTGCTCACGCGCCACGCCGATTTCGTGAATGTCGACGAGGAAGGCGCGCGCCGGCCGACCTTCCCACCGAAAGAGGCCGCCCGGCACCTCCTCAGCTTCCCGTCTCGAGGGCTGCCACGCATCGACTCGGTGATCACGACGCCGGTCTTCGGCAGACAGGGAACCCTGATCGTCGAGCCGGGCTTCCACGCTGAAGAACGCCTCTGGCTTCAGCCCGACCCCGGGCTCCATATCCCCGAGGTGCCGCCGGCGCCGACCCCCGCGGACCTCGCCCATGCCCGGTCCCTCTTCCTCGATGACCTCTTCGTGGACTTCCCTCTTGTGGACCAGGCTGACCGGGCGCACGCCATGGCTGCGACCCTCCTGCCGTTCGTGCGACGGGTGATCCTTGGGAACACCCCACTCCACGTGGTCGAGGCCCCGGCGATCGGCTCAGGCAAGGGGCTGCTCTGCCACCTGGTCAGCATCATCTCCACCGGGCGCGCTGCCGACGTCAGCACCCTTCCAGGCGATGAGGAGGAGATCCGCAAGACGCTCACTGCGGAGCTTCTCAAGGCCCAGCCCATCATCGTCATCGACAACGCCAAGGAGAAGAAGACGATCGATAGCCAGGCACTGACCTCGGCGCTCACGGCCCCCTCCTGGCGAAGCCGCATCCTCGGCAAGACGGAGATCATCGTCCTGCCGAACTACGCGATGTGGATGCTGACCGGCAACAATCCGCGGCTGTCGGGGGAGCTCTGCCGCCGCTGCATCCGCATCCGAATGGACCCGAAGCGGGATCGTGCCTGGCAGCGGGCCGACTTCAAGCACGACCCGGTCGCGGTCTGGGCCACCGAGCACCGGAGCGAGCTCGTCCACGCCGCGCTCGTCCTCGTGCAGGCATGGATCGCGGCGGGGCGGCCCCTGGGCCAGAAGCGCCTCGGCTCGTTCGAGCACTGGGCCGCCGTGATGGGCGGCCTCCTCGGCGTCATTGGCGTGCCGGGGTTTATGGAGAACCTCGACAAGATGTATGCCGACGCAGACGCCGACGGCGAGGCCTGGCGCGAGTTCACGGCGGCCTGGTGGGACGAGTTTCAAGACGCCCCACACCGAGTGAACGAGCTGAACGCTCTTTGCGACAAGCTCGACCTCATGACCGCCGTCCGCGGTGAGGGAACCGAGCGGGCGCAGCAGGTCCGGCTGGGCAAGGCCCTGATGGGATCCCGAGACCGGGTTTATGACGACCTCCGGATCACCCGCCAGCAGGGCGACAGGCACCGTGGCGGAAACTACGGGCTCGAACGACTTGGCCCCGCGCAGCGGGTGCTGGACATGACCCAGCCCGACGTGGAGAGCCCTGCGAAGGAAGACCTCGACCCCTGGAGTTAATACCCGGGCGAGTGGACGCACTCTGCTGGCTGAAGAACGGGGGAGTGGCTGCGCATCCAGGCACGCTCGTGCATGGTGGATCGTCAGCAACGCCTTCTTCCACCTGGTCGAACACCAAACGGCCTCGTGGGCCTCCATGCTCCGCCTCTTCGGCGTCGCAACTCGACAGCCGGCCCACCCTGGTGGTGGACCACGGTTCGCCGCTCAGGGGATCGCTCCCTCCCGGAGCGGCTCCGCCAGTTCGGAGAGAAGCGGCTGGCCTGAATGCCACGCCAGCGTCCGCCCAGGCTCGTCCGGGCGATCGGGCACATCGCGGGGTTTGGATCCCGTGGCTGCCGCCTTCTCGAACCTCCCCCGAGGTCCGGGTTCTGGCGAAGAGGCTGATTCACAGCTCCAGGACCCACGGCAACCTGGTCTCGGTCGCACTCTGGCCGTCGCTCTCCCCAACGCCCCTCGGCCTCGGTGGACCCCTTGGCCCCAGGCCGGAGGCGATCACCCGCCGGGGTGCCGACGGCAGATCTCGGCAGATCTGCCGGCAGATCTAGATCTGCCGAATTTTCCAATGCACTTTCATGCACTTGAATCGCTCGGCAGATCTCGCAGATCTCTTTCCCCTTCACGCGCATGAGGAACACAAATTTGAGGAGCGAGGCCAGTGCAGAGAAAAGAACCTACGCGCGTAGAGGGAACCGGCGCGGAGATCTGCGAGATCTGCCGAGGGCAGCAACATGCTGTTCTTGTTTGGCATTTGTCGGCAGATCTAGATCTGCCGGCAGATCTGCCGAGATCAGCCGGAGGCGACAGGCGACCGCCGTCGGCAGGGTCCGGGAGACGACTCTCCGATCGCCTGTCCCATTTCGCCGAGCCAGACCGCGTTTCCTTCACGAGGGCACCCGAGTGGGTGCCTCGTGGAGGAGACGACCTGTGCGGATCACCGTCACGATCGAAGGGCTCACGCCCCTGTTGATGAACCGCTTCACGGACGAAGCGGAGATCACCACGACGAGCGGGCACACGCCCGCGTTCCGCGGCAACGGTAGAGGCACGCCGCGAGAGCAGGCCGAGAAGACCGCCTACCGAAACACCAAGACCAGAGAGTTGCACCTGCCGGGGCCGAACATCTTTGCCGCCCTCGTCGACGCCGGCAAGTTCCACAAGCTCGGCAAGAACAAGGTCACGACGCAGCGGTCGTCGCTCGTTCCGGCGGGGCTGCTTGTCGAGGAGATCATGGTGTCCCTCGGCACCTCGGACTTTGAGGTCGATTCGCGGCGAGTCCGCATCCCCGCGACCGGTGGCTGCGTGATGCGCCACCGCGCTCGACTCGACCGCTGGAAGGCGACCTTCACGCTCGCGGTCGACGAGGCCATGTTCGCTGCCGACTTCGTTCGCGCGCTCGTGGACGATGCGGGCAAGAAGATCGGCGTCGGTGACTACCGGCCAGCCACCCGCGGCCCGTTCGGCCGCTTCGTGGTGACCGCGTGGGAGGTCGCCGATGCGTGATCTCGACTTCTTCCGCGGGGCGCGATCATGACCGACACGCACCTCAACGACGCCATCGGTTCGTCGGCGCCACGGAAGATCACGTGCCCGCAGTACGACCCGCTGCCGGGCAAGAGACACTGCAAGCACTTCATCCAGGGCGGCACTTGTGCCCTACCTGATCAGTTCCTCTGCGTCGAGTGGGCGGCGGTGAACGGTCACCGAGGGGCGCGCGCGACGCACGGAGTAGCTTCCGGCGAGGCGACGCTTGGCATGGCTGGGCGCGGCGAGGCTGGGCCTGCCAAGGCCCGGCAAGGCACGGCGCCCGTGGCCGTCGCTCACGATGAGCGGCGGTCCACGGGCGATTCTTCTCCGCGCTCGCAACCTCGCGACCTCTTCGGCAACCCGGTTCCGCCACCGCCCGCGTCGTCGAAGCCGAAGGTCGCCGACCCGCTGTCCCCGCCGCAGCCGGTCGCCGCTGCCTCCGAGCCTGAAGCGCCCGAGGCCAGGCCTGCGCTCCGCGGGCTCACCACCGAGGACATCGCGAGCTTCAAGGCTCTCGGCGTTGAGGTCTGCCTGCGGTCCGAGGCCTATGGCGAGCTGTGGCTGGTGCCCGCGTACACGGGCCACCTTCGCAAGGAGATCACGCCCGAGCACGTGGCGACCATCGCCCAAGTGGTTGACACCTTCCCTGGCTCGCGCGTTACGGCGTTCGACCGACCCGTGGCGCCCGAAGGGAGCCTGGCGTGAGCGGCCGTAACGAGTACCTCTCGTTCACCCGGCTCAGTCGCTTCGAGGCCTGTCCGGCGTCTTACAAACTCCACTACCTCGACAAGCACCAGCCCGAGCCCGGGCTTCCGCTTCGCTTCGGCAAGCTCATCCACGCCGTCGTCGAACGGCTCGTCCGCGAGGCCGTCGACGACGAACGCAGCGGACCGCTTGCCGAAGACCGGGCCCTCGCGCTCTACCGCGAGGCGTGGACAGCCGAGGGGCTTGTCGGGGTCGACGTCTTCCAGGAGGGACTCGAGATCCTCCAGCGCTTCGTTCGTGACCAGGGCGTACTCGAGCATCGCGACGTCCTCGCCGTCGAGAAGGAGTTCCGGCTCCCGGTCGGGCCGTTCACGGTGCTCGGCTTCATCGACCGCGTCGACTGGGTCGATGACGAGACCGTCGAGATCATCGACTACAAGACCAACCGCCAGCTCTTCAGCCGCGACGAGGTCACCGCCTCGCTGCAGCTCAGCCTCTACCAGGCGGCCGCGCAGCGTCTCTGGCCATGGGCCAAGAAGGTCAAGCTCACCTTCTGGATGCTGCGCCACGGCCTCCGGCAGGAGACGAGCCGGGAGCCCGAGGAGCTCCAGGTCGCGCTCGCCTACGTCGAGACGCTCGGCCGCCAGATGGAGGCCGCGAGCGAGTTCCCGCCGCGGCTCAACTCGAATTGCTCCTACTGCGATCACCGCACGAGCTGCCCCGCCTACGCCGACGCGATCAAGGGCAAGCGCGAGTTCCTCTGCGAGAGCGTCTCGGACCTGGAGGCCGTCGCCAAGGAACGAGAAGAGGTCGCGCGCCTCGCGAAGATCCTCTACGCGCGCAAGGGGGAGCTCGAGCGCATCCTCAAGACCCACCTCCAGGAGAAGGACGAGCTCGTCCTCGCTGGCGTGCGCTACCGAATGTTCCACGCCGAGACGGTCGACTATCCCATCGAGCCCACGGTGGAGAAGCTCGCGCGCTCCACCGGAAAGAGCGCGCCCGAGATCCTGGCTGCGATCACCACCGTCGACCACAAGGCGCTCGATGGCCTTCTGAAGGCGCTCGCCAAGGAGACCGACAAGGGTCACGTAGCGCTGCTCAAGGCCGAGCTCGAGGCCGGTGCCAAGAAGACGTACACCCCGCGCTTCTGGGCGAAGGAGGTCGAGTGAGTATCCCCGCCCCGACTGCCACCACGATCCTCGGTGTCGATCCCGGTCTTGCTGCCCTCGGCTACGGCGTCATCGCCGCCGGCGGTCCCCGCTTCACGCTGATCGTCCACGGCGTCCTTCGCACGCAGCGCCACACCAACGTGGGCGTTGGCCGCGACCTCACGCTTCGCATCGGTGAGCTGGCCCGCGCGTTCCAGGCGGTCCTCGACGAGCACCGGCCCGACAGCGCCGCCATCGAGGAGTTCCGCTTCTACGGCAAGTCGATCATCTCGTCGCTCCAGGTCGCCAACGTCGTCGGCATGCTCCGCGAGGCGCTGCGGGCTCGAGGCATCCCCGCTGCCGAGTACTCCGCGCGGGACATCAAGCGCGCGATCACCGGGAACGCCAATGCCAGCAAGGCCCAGGTGCAGAAGCTCGTGAAGATCCTCCTCGGCATGGCCGACTTGCCGAGACCCGAGCACGCCGCCGACGCACTCGCCGCCGCCATCACGCACGTCCAGCGCTCGCGGTTCGCGCGAGCCATCGAGAGGTCGTCATGAACCAGCCCGCCCCGCTCGCAGCCCTGCCGTCCGACGCCGACCTGCGCCTCGCCGAGCAGCGGCGGCTCGAGCAGCACCTCTGCCCGGCCTGCTCGCACCACGTCGTCTGCCGCGTCGCGCGCGCCGCGGACCCCAACCTCGCCATCGTGATCAGCCAGTGCCTGGCCTTCGATCCCGCCGACGGGGCTCGCACACGCCGGGGGCGGCAATGATCCCTCCGGACGAACCCGCGAACGAGGCGGTCGCCGCGGAGGCCCCCACCGATTCGACGGAGCTGACCGCGAGCACCACCGAGAAGCCCCCAGAGAAGCCCAAGCGCGCTCCGGGTCGCCCTGCTCACCGCGACGCGCCCGCGATGCCCTGGGACGAGATCGAACGGCTCTACATCCAGGGCGAGACGCTCCGCCAGCGCGAGGACGGCTCGTTCGAGCGCGCCTTCCCGTCCACGCGCGAGCTGGCCGAGAAGTACGGCGTCAGCAAGTCGCTCATCGGCTACCGCGCCGAGCGCTTCGAGTGGTCGCGCCGCCGCGCCGAGTTCCAGGGGCAGGTCCAGAAGGAGACCGAGGTGGTGTGCGTCAAGGCACGGGCCGTCGAGATCACCGACGCCATCGGAGTACTGGACGCCTACATCGAGCGCTTCCGCACGGCGCTCCAGGACGGCCGCATCCGCGTCGACAGCGTGCAGGATCTCAACGTCGCCGTGCGGCTCAAGCACTTCCTGCTCGGCGGCGCCGATAGCCGCAAGGAGGTCAACGTCCTCATCTCGCTCGAGGTGATGCAGGAGCGCCACCGGAAGCTGCGCGAAGAGGTGGCGGTGATGGACGCCGAGCTCGCGGGCGTGGTCGGCGACGCGGACGAGTCGATGGCCGGCGAGCAGGCCGCGCTTCCCGAAGCCGAGAAAATGGACGGCGCGGTCGCGCCACAGGATCTGGACGCCTCGAAACCCGAGGGCGAGTC
>JAJYCT010000024.1 GCA_021778125.1 Myxococcales bacterium | reverse complement strand
GGTGCGCGCCGCGCGCACGGAGATCCGTGACGCGATCCCTCGAGGACGCGCCGCGCTCCTCGGGATCGTCGCGGGGCGGCTCGCGATCCGGGGCGCCCCGGTCTTCCGTGCTCGCGCAGAGCGCCGTCGACCGCTTCAAGAACGCCGCCCACGACTTCGTCATCGAGGGCGAGTCGTATCGACCCAGGCTCAAGCCCACCATCGACGCTGCGGACCCGCCGCCGACGGCGCCCGCGAACAAGGTCCACCCGCATCCGCGTTCACGACGGCGCTGACCTCGGACCGTTCGTGGTCGTCTTGCCTCGCCTCCCTGGTCCCATGACCCTGCGTACGCGGTGGTCCCATGGGGCTGCGACCTGGCATCCACGCGGACGCGAGGCCGAACGGAGACGCGAGCGCGAGAGCGGGGACGCCGGAGAGGAGATGGCGTGAGGTGCAGGACGGCGCTGCGCGCGAAGGCGTCGGACGACGTGAAGCAGCAGAAGTGGGAGCAGTGCGCGATGGACCTGGCGAACGCCGAGGAGCTCGACCGGGCGGCCATGACGCCCGAGCTGCGCAGGGTGGCGTCGATGTGCCGGGACCGGATGGCGGCGAAGCCCGGGGCTGAAGTGAGCCCGCGGCTCGCCCCTCAGGGGCTCGCCAGCGGGAACGTCGGCCACGGGCAGCTCGACGTCACCTGGCACTTGTCCCACGAGAAGTCGCGCGCGCCGCTCTGCATGTAGCGGCCGATGATGTTCAGGAGGTAGGTCCCGAGGTCGAAGGGCTGCGTCGGATCGGGGGCGACGAACCCATGCTTTCCCTGCGGCGTGAGCATCGGCAGGATGAAGCCCGCGTACGTCCCGTCGGCGTTCTGGTGCATCAGGCGCAGCGGCGGATCGAGCCGCGGCACGTCGAAGCCGTCGTCGACCGGCACCACCGCCGCCAGGTGCTCGACGTCCATCAGCACGGGGTTGCCCTTGGAGTCGTGGTAGCGGCCGAGGCGGTAGGTGCCCTCGATCGCGTACGTGTCGATCAGCTCCTGATCCTGCGGCTTGCCGTAGCGCGGGTCGTCGCGGTCGTAGCCGATGAAGCCCGCCGCGCGGCCGAGCGCGATCCCGTTCGCGATGAGCACGCCCGGATCGCCGGCCGACGGGACGAGCATCACGTGGGTGTGCGTCGTCTCGCCGTTGCCGTACGTCAGCGTGCGCGTGCCGTCCCAGTACGGCGCGAAGTTCATCGGGTCGGCGGCCTCGAGCGCGATCTGCCCGAGACCCAGGAAGCGGCGCAGGTCGGGCGTCGCGCGCCGGAGGCCGAAGCCATCGCACGGCGCGGCGAGGTGCGCGCCGCTCGTGAAGCTCGCCGCCCCGACGTTCACGTCATAGCCGAACGTGTCGATCGTCGCGACCGGCGACCTCCCCGACAGGTCGCACCCCTCGGGCACCTTCGGCGGAAGAGGCCCGCGGTAGAGCTCGAGCCGCAAGGGATCGCCGGCGTCCACCGAGACGGCGACGCGGAAGACGCCCGTGGGCTGCACGGCGCCGCAGCGGTACTCGCCCGTCTTCTCGTTGTGCAGCACCACGGTGTCCTTCGGGGAGAGCGCCGGCAGGTTCGCCACGTCGACGGCGATGTCCTGCGTCTGCCCGACGTTGGCGCGGACCTTCAGCGTCCTGCCGTCCGCGAAGAAGATGGGGCCCAGGCTGCGCAGCACCATGGCGTCGGTGATGCCGTGCAGCGTCGAGCGCGTGCCGATCTCGCCGAGCAGGCCGCCGGGGACGATCGCCACGGCCTGCTCGATCCCGGGCTCCACCCCGGCCAGGACCGAGCCCGTGATCCCGCCGAGCGAGCCGCCGATGACGTTGAGCGCGGCGGCGCCGCCGACGTCCACCACGCCGTCGCCGTCGAAGTCGCCCGCGAGGCCCGGCGCGCCGCGACCCGCCGGGTCGTACGCCCAGCGCGTCTTGCCGTCGAAGCCGCGCAGCGTGCGGACGATCTGCATCAGGTCGAGCATCGTCTGGCGCACCATGTCCCGCGTGTGGAACACGTAGGCCGTCCAGTAGTCGTCGCCCGGCACGGGCTTGCCGTCGCCCTGCCAGTCGACCAGGCGGTTCTCCTTGAGCAACGCGTCGCCGAGGCCGCTGATGCCGGCCGCCTTGAAGTAGCTCTGGACGAGCCCGGCCTCCACCGCCGGCAGGTCGATGCCGTGGCTCGGCGCGTCGATGCCCAGGGTCGCGATGCCGTAGCTCGCGAGCAGCCCCGCGAAGGGCAGCGCGTCGAACTTGCTGCCCCCGTGGCCGTGGATGAAGATCGCCACCGGCGCGGGCCCCTTGCGGTTCTTCGGCACGAAGATCCAGAAGGGCACGTCCTCCGGGCGCGGCGCGGCGCCCAGGTCCCACACCTGGCGGTAGAGCGGCAGGAGCGCGCCGCTCGCGTCGGTGCGCGGGAACATCTGCGGCGAGCGGAACGCGCCGGCGGCGACGAAGTCGACCGCCTGCATCGTGGCCGAGAAGACCTTCGCCTGGGCGTCCGACGTGCCCGTGAGCTTCAGGAGCTGCAGGGCGAGCGGGAGAAAGACGCTCCCGGGCACGATCTTCGTGTCCTTCACCGACGGCGCGCGGTCGGTGACGTCGTCGAGCCGCGAGAGCGCCGCGGGAAAGCTCGTGCCCAGGCTCGCCAGCGGCCCCACGCCGTACAGGCCGTCGCGCACGGCGCGGTAGTCGTGGCTCAGGCTCTGCGTCGTGAAGGTCCACGTGAAGGCCACGTCGGCGCTCGACAGGCCGTAGCGCGAGAGGCACCCGGGGAGCGGCGCGAGCGCCGGCTCCTGCTCGACGTGGCTGATGCCCGCGAAGGGCGAGCGGACCGGAGCCCCCGAGGGCGACGTGAGGCGCCGGGTCAGCACGACGGCGTACGTGCTCGCCTCGCGCATCGGCATGACGGGCTTGAGGACGAGCGTGTTGGTCTCGCGCTCGTAGAACTCGAGCCGCTCGGAGCCGGACCGGCCGTCGCGGGTGTCGGGGTGATCGAGCACCCCGTCCATGTCGGTGTCCTCGCCGGGATCGAGCACGCCGTTGTGGTTGACGTCCTCCTCGGTCTCCTCGACGGTGAGCGTCTGCAGCGAGGCGCGCGGGTCGGCGTCGTAGACGACCTGGTTGGCGAGCACCTGCGGGTAGTGGCCCTGGCCGAGATCGAGCGGGACGGCCTCGCACTGGGCCGGCGAGCCGGGGGTCACGTCGAGCACGAGCACCGCGTCGTTCCGGTAGTCGAACCGGTCGTTGTAGTGGCGCGCGTAGATGACCTCGGGATCGATGGGCTCCGAGAAGCTCACCGTGATCGGCGCGAGCGTCCCCCACCCCGACAGCTTGTCGAGCTCCTCGCGCGTCGCCTGCTCCCACGAGGTGGGGCCGGCCAGGATGCTGGCGTCGAGGCGGCGCTGCGTCGGCGAGGTCGGGTCGTAGCGGGTGGCGAAGTCGTTGGGCAGCGGGATGTCGGGGAACGGCTTGTGGAACACGTCGAAGCGCACCACGGGCCCCGAGCCGGACGGCGCGGCGCCGAGCGACGTCGGCGCGTCGGAGAGGCATCCGGCGGCGGTGCCCGACGCGGCGAGCAGCCCGAGGAGGGGAGAGACGTGGCGCAGAGCGCGAAGCGACATGGCGGTTCCTCGGGACGTCCTAGAAGCGGTACTGCAGCATGAGGCGCCCGCCGTAGACCGGTCCCATGGGCGTCTCCTGGGTATCGAGGAAGGCGCTGCCCGGAAGGAGCATGCCGACCTCGAGGCCCGCGGTGAGCTCGCTCTGGTGGACGAGCGCGCGGTAGCGGACGCCGACGTCGAGCTCGGTGCCGAGGGTGCGCCCCGCCAGGCCGCCGAGCGACGAGCGCTGCGCGCCGCCGGCGAGCTCGGTCGTGAAGACGTCGACCTGCGGGACGTTGGCGAACGCGAACAGCGGGCCGCCGTAGACCTCGAGCCCGGCCAGGGGCCGTACGCGGAGCTTGGGGAAGAAGGCGACGGTGTTGGTCACGCTGCCGCGCGTCGGGAGCTGATCGACGCCCGCGGGCGCGACGCCGACCAGGAGCGGATCGCCGGCCGTGCCCGCGGTACGCGCGCTCTGCGCGGCGATGACCTGGCGGAACAGCAGCAGGCCGAAGGGGTAGTTCGGGTCGACGCGGAAGCCGTTCTCGGTGCCGTCGTACGGGTTCTGATCCCCGGAGGCGTAGAGGAAGTCGAGCACCGTGCCGAAGGCGCCGACGTCGAGCCACGCTCGCGCCGCGCCGCCGAGCTCGAGGACGTCGTGCGTCGGGTGCTCGACGGTCGCGCCCAGCGCGGTCGTCCCGTCGATGAGCGCCCACTCGGTCTCGAGGCCGACCGACGCGCCCTGGAGCTCGGCGGTCACGCGGGCCGTGAGGTCGATCGCGGTCACGTCGGTCGCGGCGCCCGCGGCGTTCTCCTGGTGGCGCCGCAGCACGTACGCGCCCGCCGACGACGGATCGCCCACGCCGAGCAGGAGCGCGGCGAAGAGCTGCTGCGCCGTGTCGCCCGGCAAGAGGAGGAAGTCGCCGAGCACCCGGTCGGCGCCGACGGCGACGACGACGTCGGCGGGCGTGAGCGGCCCCGTCGACAGCTCGGCGCGCAGGACGCGGTCGCCGCTGCGCGGGTCGACGAACTGCGCGCTGCCCGGCTCCCAGCCGTGGGCGCCGTCGTTCGAGAGCAGCCCCATGCCGAAGTGGTTGGTCTGCGCGCCGACGTCGAGGTGGAAGGCGGTGCCGAACGACGCGCGGGCGTGGAGCTTGCGGAGCTCGACGTTGAGCCCCTCGCTGCCGGGGAAGCCCAGGCCGTCGACCGAGGGCGTCGGGGCCACCGTGCCGGTGGGGACGTCGGCCTCGGCCTCGGCGAGCAGGCCGAAGGGCCCCCACGCCTGGCCGCTCGTGAAGCGTGATCCGAGGCGCAGCACGGGGCTGACGCTCGCTCCGCCGAAGGTGTTGCCGTAGAGATCGATCGGGAAGCTCGAGACGGCCTCCACGCGCCCGGCGAACGAGAGCGGGAACTCGAGGCGCATGCACCGCGGGCCGAGGTCCATGCGCAGCTGCGGCGCGTAGCCGGGGGCGTCTCCAGCAAGTCTCGCCACCGGAGAGGGGCCGCGATCGGGCGCGCGCGCAGGCGCGGCAGAGCACGGATCGGGGGGCGCGACGGGCGGCGCTTCGTCGGCGCGCGCCGGGCGAGAACCCGAAAGCGCGAGGAGAATCGGGAGCGTCGATGAGAACCGTGCCGTGGCTCGCCGCATGCGGGGCGCGAGTCTACCGGATGAGCGCGGTGGTGCGCGGGCCCCCGGTCGCCAGCGCAAGGAGGCCGTCGACGGCGGGCGCGCGGCTACGCCTTGACCTTCTTCATGTCCGGGTCGTAGAGCGGCCGCAGCGAGGCGATGGCCGGGTGGCGCTTGCCGGCGATCTCGACGTCCCACGTCCCGGCGTCGAGGTACGCCTGCGTGACGGGCTCGCCCGCGTCGATCATCGCGAGGCCCACGGCGCCGCCCAGGGTGAAGCCGTACGACGCCGCGCGCACGTAGCCGAGCGCCTTGCCGTCGCGGCGCACGATCTCGGCGTGGAACATGAGCGGCTCGGGATCCTTGACGAGCACCTGCACGAGGCGACGCGTGAGCGGCCCCGCGGCCTTCTTGCGCGCGACGGCGTCGCGCCCCAGAAAGCCCCCGGGCTTGTCGAGGGCCACCGCGAAGCCGAGGCCCGCCTCGAGCACCGAGTCGGTGTTGTCGATGTCGTGTCCGTAGTCGCGGTAGCCCTTCTCCATGCGCAGGCTCGCCAGCGCCTTGAGCCCGGCGTGGCGCAGCCCCACGCGCTCGCCGGCGGCGACGAGCCGATCGTAGACGTGCGTGGCCTGCTCGGTCGGCACGTACAGCTCGTAGCCGAGCTCCCCGAGGTAGGTGATGCGCACGCAGAGCGCGCGGGCGAAGCCGATGTCGACCTCGCGCGCCGCGCGGAACGGGAACGCGCCGTTGGACATGTCCTCGCTCGTCACCGCCTGCAGCAGCTCCCGCGAGCGCGGGCCCTGGACGTTGATCTGCGCGTACGCCGACGTCATGTCCGTGACGAACGCGTGCGCGTCGTCGGGGAGGTGGCGGCGCATCCACGTGAGCACGTGCCTGTGGGCCGTGTCGGACGCGACGACCCAGTAGCGCTCGTCGCCGAGCTTGGTGACCGTCAGGTCCGCCTCGAGCGTGCCGCCCTCGTTGAGCCACTGCGTGTAGGTGATCGTGCCGGGGGCGCCGTCGACCTTGTTGGCCGACAGGTGCTCGAGCAGGCGCCCGGCGTCGCGCCCCTCGACGGCGAACTTCGCCATGAACGACATGTCCATGAGGACGACGCCCTCGCGCGCGGCCTCGTGCTCGGCTCTCCAGGTCGAGAACCAGTCCTGCCGGCCCCACGAGGGCTTGTCGGCCCGAGGCTCCACACCGGGCGGCGCGTACCAGTCGGCGCCCTCCCAGCCGCTCACGTCCTTGAAGTATGCGCCGCGCGCGGCGAGCCGGTCGTGCAGCGCCGACTTCTTGGCGCCGCGCGCCGTCTGCATCGAGCGAAACGGGTAGTGGCACTGGTAGACCATGCCGAGCGACTCGACGGTCCGCGTGCGCCGGTACTCGGGGTTGGCCTGGTAGGTGTGCAGGCGGTCGATGTTGAAGCCGGTGACGTCGACGTCGGGGCGACCGCTGAGGATCCAGTGTGCGAGCACGCGCCCCATCCCTCCGCCGGTCAGGATGCCGATCGAGTTCAGGCCCGCGGCGACGAAGAAGTTCTTGAGCTCCGGCGCCTCGCCCACCACGGGCTGCAGATCGGGCGTGAAGCTCTCCGGCCCGCAGAAGAACTTGCGCACGCCCACCTCGAGCGAGGCGGGCACGCGGCGCATCGCCTTCTCGACGTAGGGGCCCATGCGCTCCCAGTCCGGCGAGATCTCGCCGAACGAGAAATCCTCCGGGACGCCGCCGACCTTCCACGGCGCGCACAGCGGCTCGAAGAGGCCGACCATGAGCCCGCCCACCTCCTCGCGGAAGTAGCCGTACGAGCCGGGGTCCTCGAGCACGGGCCAGCTGCCCGACAGCTCGGGGAGCTTGTCGGTGATGAGGTAGTAGTGCTCGGCCGACTGCAGCGGGATGTTCACGCCGACCTTCGCGCCGAGCTGGCGCGCCCACATGCCGGCGCAGTTGACGACCACCTCGCACTCGACGTCGCCGAAGGGCGTGCGCACGCCCGCGACGGCCCCGCGCCGGGTGAGGACACCCGTGACGGGCACCTGCTCGACGATCGTGGCGCCGGCCAGGCGCGCGCCCTTGGCGAGCGACATGGTCACGTCCACCGGGTTCACGCGGCCGTCTTCCTCCACGTAGAAGCCGGCGAGCACGTCGTCGACGCGCGCGAGCGGGAAGAGCTCTTTCACCTGGCCGGGGGAGATCTCGTGCACGTCGACGCCGCAGTGGCGGTTGAAGGCGGAGACGCGGCGGTACTCCTCGAGCCGGTCGGCGTCGGAGGCGACCTCGATGAAGCCGACCGGCTTGAAGCCCGTGGCGAGCCCGGTCTCGGCCTCGAGGCGCGCGTAGAGGTCGCGCGTGTACTTGCGCATCTCGGTCGACGTCTCGGACGTCGAGCCGAAGGTCACCATGAGGCCGGCGGCGTGCCACGTGGTGCCCGAGGTGAGCCGGTCGCGCTCGAGGAGCAGGACGTCTCTGCAGCCCATGTGGGCCAGGTGGTAGGCGACCGAGCAGCCGATGACGCCGCCGCCCACGACGACGACGCGGGCGCGCTTGGGAAGGACCGGTTCGATCATGGCGGCGGCAGGATACGGGCGGGGCGCGCTCCGTCGAGGCCGTCGCGCGCGGCATGACGGACGGCGCTGGCGGGGCGCCCGGTCCGGCCTATTATCAGACGCATGATAAATAATGAGACGGCCGCCGCGATGGTCGGCCTGCTCGTCGCGGGCTGCCAGGGGACCCCCGCCGTGCCGCCGGGCTTCCAGGGCCTGGTCGAGTACGACCAGCGCGTCGTGTCCTTCGAGGTCGCGGGGCGCGTGGAGGGGGTCGACGTGCAGAAGGGCGACCGGGTCAAGGCGGGCCAGCCCCTCGCCCACCTCGACGACACCCTCGAGAAGCTGACCGTCGACGCGCGCAGGGAGGACGAGGCCGCGGCGCAGGCGGATCTCACGCTGCTGCTCGCCGGCTCGCGCCACGAGGACATCGCGGCCCTCGCGCAGGACCTGCAGAGCGCGCGGACGGCCGAGGATCTCGCGCGGACGACCGACCAGCGGACGCAGGCCCTCTACGCGCAGGGCGCGCTGCCCAAGGCCGAGAGCGACCGGACGTCCGCGGAGCTGGAGCGCGCCGCGGCGGCCCGCAAGGCCCTCGAGCAGCGCCTCGCGGCGCTCCGTCACGGGGCGCGGCCCGAGGAGATCGCCCGGGCGCGCGTGCGCGTCGAGCAGGCCCGATCCATGCGTGCGCTCGACGAGGAGCTCCTCGCGCGGCACCTGCTCAAGGCGAGCGAGGAGGGCGAGGTGCTCGACGTCACGGCGAAGGCGGGCGAGCTCGCCGCCGTCGGCACGCCGGCGCTCACGATGGCCGATACGACGCATCCGTACGTCGACGTCTTCGTCCCCGAGGGGCAGGTCGCCGGGATCCGCCCGGGCGTGAAGGCCGAGATCCGCGTCGACTCGACCTCCGCGCCCAGCGCGGGGACGGTCGAGTACGTGTCGCCCGAGACCGAGTTCACGCCCAAGTTCCTGTTCAGCGATCGCGAGCGGCCGCACCTGGTCGTCCGCGTGCGCGTGCGCATCCAGGATCCGGAGCGCCGGCTGCACGCGGGCCTGCCCGCCTTCGCCCGGATCGCGCCATGAGCGCGCCCGGCGACGACTCGATCATCCGCACCGACCACCTCTCGCGGCGCTTCGGGAGCCTCGTCGCCGTGCGCGACGTGTCGCTCGACGTCAAGCGCGGCGAGATCTTCGGCATCCTCGGCCCGAACGGGGCGGGCAAGTCCACGACGATCCGGATGCTCTGCGGCATCCTCGACCCGACGGGCGGCAGCGGGACCGTGGTCGGCCACGACATCGTGCGCGAAGCCGAGCGGATCAAGGAGCGCATCGGGTACATGACCCAGCGCTTCAGCCTCTACGAAGACCTCACGGTGCTCGAGAACCTCGTCTTCTACGCCGGCATCTACGGCGTTTCGCTGCGGCGGCGGCGCCAGCGCGTCGACGAGGTGCTCGAGCAGACGGGCCTCACCGGGCGCCGCAAGCAGCTGGCCGGGACGCTCTCGGGCGGGTGGAAGCAGCGCGTCGCCCTCGCGTGCGCCACCATCCACGAGCCGCCGCTGCTCTTCCTCGACGAGCCGACCGCGGGCGTCGATCCGGTCAGCCGGCGCGAGTTCTGGGAGCGGATCCACGAGATCTCGGCGCGCGGGACGACCGCGGTCCTGACGACGCACTACATGGACGAGGCCGAGCGCTGCCACCGGCTGGCCTTCATCTTCGGCGGGAGCCTGCTCGACGTGGGCACCCCCGACGAGGTCGTGCAGCGCCGGGGGCTGCGCGTGGCGGAGCTCGAGATCGATCGCGCGACGGAGGGAGCGGCGGCGCTGCGCGGGTGCGCGGAGGTCGAGGAGGTGGCCCACTACGGCCACCTCGTGCGCCTCGCCACGCGCGGCGGCGTCGATCCGGTCGCCTTCGCGCGGAGCATCCTCGAGCCGCGGGGGCTCGCCGTGACGGGCGCGCGCGAGACGCGAGCGACGGTCGAGGACGCGTTCGTCGCCATGGTGAGGGCCGACGGATGAAGCTCCGGCCGCTCGTCATCGCCTGGAAGGAGCTGCTGCAGCTCAGTCGCGACCGGCTGACGCTCGCGATGATGGTCGTGATGCCCGTCGTGCAGCTCTTGCTCTTCGGCTACGCGATCAACACCGACGTCCGGCACATCCCGACGCTCGTGGACGACCAGGACCACAGCGCCGAGTCGCGCGACCTCGCGCGTCGGCTCGAGGCGACCGGGTTCTACGATCTGGTCGGGGAGGTCGACGGGTACGTCGACATCGACCGCGCCCTGCGCTCCGGCGTCGCGCGCGTCGCGCTCGTGATCCCGCCGCGCTTCGCGGCGGACCTCGCGACGGGGACCCCGGCTCAGGTCCAGCTCGTCATCGACGGCTCCGATCCGCAGGTCGTCGGGAGCGCGCAGAGCACGGCGTCCTCGCTCGTGAGCGGCTACTCGGCCTCGCTGCGCGTCACGCGCCTCGCCCGCGCGGGCGGGCGGCTCGCCCCCGAACCGGTCGAGATGGTGCCCGACGTCCTCTACAACCCCGACCAGCGCACCGCCGTGTACATCGTCCCGGGCCTCATCGCGGTCATCCTCACGATGACCATGGTGATGCTCACGGCGATGGCCCTCGCGCGCGAGCGCGAGCGGGGCACGATGGAGCAGCTCATCGTGTCGCCGGTGCGCCCCGTCGAGCTCGTGGTCGGCAAGATCCTTCCGTACGTGGCGATGGGCTACCTGCAGATGACGCTCATCCTGGGCTTCGCGCGCGTCGTGTTCGACGTGCCGATCCGCGGCTCGCTGCCGCTGCTCTACGCGCTCGCGTTCCTCTTCATCTCGGCCAACCTCGCCATCGGTCTCTTCTTCTCGACGCTCGCCCAGACGCAGCAGCAGGCCATGCAGATGTCGTTCTTCTTCCTGCTGCCCAACATCCTCCTCAGCGGGTTCATGTTCCCGTTCGAGGCCATGCCGCGCCCGGCGCAGTGGCTCTCGCAGGCCCTGCCGCTCACGCACTTCCTGCGGATCGTCCGCGGCATCGTCCTCAAGGGGAGCCGGTTCGACGACCTGCGCGTCGAGCTCGTGTGGTTGACCGGCATCCTGGGGGTGCTGATCGCGGTCTCCTCGCTCCGGTTCAGGAAGAAGCTCCTCTGATGGCCCGCCCGCGCACCGACATCCAGCCGCGCATCGTCCGGGCCGCCCGGTCGCGCTTCCTCGCCGAGGGCGTCGACGGCGCCTCGCTGCGCAACATCGCCGCCGACGCGGGGACGAACGTCGGGATGGTCTTCTACTACTTCCCGACCAAGGACGACCTGTTCCTCGCCGTCGTCGAGGACGTGTACGCGAAGCTGCTCGGCGACCTGTCCGCCTGTCTGACGGGCGACGTGCCCGTGCGCGAGCGTCTGACGAAGGCACTGCGGCGCCTCGCGAGCGCGAGCGACGACGAGCTCGAGGTGGTGCGTCTGGTCGCGCGCGAGGCGCTCCTCTCGGGGGAGCGCTTCGGGCGCGTCCTGTCGCGGGCGCGACGGGGACACGTGCCGCTGTTTCTGGCCGCGCTCGAGGACGGCGTGCGACGCGGGGAGATCGACGCGTCGGTGCCCCTGCCTCTGCTCTTCGTGACGACGCTCGGGGTGGGCGGGCTGCCGCAGCTGCTCCGACGGGCCGCGGGCGACGCCCCGCCGTTCTCGCTCCTGCCCGCGGGCGACGCCCTGGTCGAGGCGTCCGTCGAGATGCTCTTCCGGGCCATCGGCCCCCGGACGCGCGCGGCGCCTGCCAGGGTCGCACGCCGGGCGCCCGGGGCCGCCGGGCCGCGCAAGCCGCGACGTCGCTGAGCAAGGCCCTGCTCGCCCGCGCGCTTCGTTTTCGCTAGCTTGCGCTGCTCCTGCCATGCCTGCGCTTTCGGCACAGCATCTGCGGAAGGCGTTCGGCCCGCAGCTCGTCCTCGACGACGCGTCGTTCACGCTCTCCCGCGGCGAGAAGGTCGGCCTCATCGGTGCCAACGGCACGGGCAAGTCGACGTTCGCGAAGATCCTCGCGGGGGCGGAGGCGCCCGACGGCGGGAGCGTCTCGGTGCGGCGCGCCCTCACGGTGCGCTACCTCGCCCAGGAGCCGGTGCTCGATCCGGCGCGCAGCGCGCGACAGGCCGTCGAGGACGCGCTGACCGCGTGGCGCGCGGCGACGACACGGCACGCCGAGGTGACCGCCCGCCTCGCCGGCCCGATCGCGGGCGACCACGACGCGCTCGTGCACGAGCAGGCGGAGCTGGCCGAGGCCGTGTCGCGCCTCGGAGGCTGGGAGCGCGGGCACGAGGCGCTCGGCTTCCTCGAGCGGCTGGGGGTGCGCGAGGTCGAGCGCCCGTGCGGGGAGCGCAGCGGCGGCGAGCGACGGCGCATCGCCCTGGCGCAGCTCCTGGTCGCGAGCCCCGACGTGGCGATCCTCGACGAGCCGACCAACCACCTCGACGCGGACACGGCGGCGTGGCTCGAGGAGACCCTCGCCGAGTTGCCGGGCGCGGTCCTGCTGGTCACCCACGATCGATACTTCCTCGACGCGGTCGTCGACCGGATCATCGAGCTCGAGCGCGGACGCCTCGCGTCGTACGCGGGGGCGTACGGCGACTACCTCGAACGGAAGGCGGAGCTCCTCGCCCACGAGGAGCGCGTCGAGCAGAATCGCCAGAACGTCCTGCGCCGCGAGCGCGAGTGGCTCTCGCGCGGGGCCAAGGCGCGCACGACGAAGCAGAAGGCGCGCATCCAGCGGGCCGTCGCCCTCGAGGCCGAGGGGCCGGCGACGGCGGGGCGCCCGGGCGCCGTGTCGCTCGTGTCGGCCGCATCGGCGCGCGAGGGCAAGACGATCCTCGAGCTCCACGGCGTGCAGGTCGCCCCCACGGCGGGCGGCGCCCCGCTGCACGATCCGTTCGATCTCGTCCTCACGTCGGGCGAGCGCGTGGGGATCGTCGGCCCCAACGGCGTGGGCAAGACGACGCTGCTGCGCGCCATCCTGGGCGAGCCGCTCGTCGTCGGCGGGGAGATCGTCCGCGGCAAGAACGTGCGCATCGCGTACCTGGACCAGGCGCGCGCAGGTCTCGACGACGCCAGGTCGGTCTTCGACGACGTGCGAGGCGAGGGTGGCGCGAACGTCGTCCACCTGGGCATCCGAGGGCGCGAGACGATGGAGCTGCGGGCGTACCTCGAGCTCTTCCTCTTCGACAGCTCGAAGCAGCGCCAGAAGGTGGGGGCGCTGTCGGGCGGAGAGCGGGCACGCGTCGCGCTCGCCAAGGTGCTGCGGCAGGGCGCCAACCTGCTCGTCTTCGACGAGCCGACCAACGACCTGGACCTGCCGACGCTGTCGGCTCTCGAGGGGCTGCTCGAGGACTTCGAGGGCTCGGCGCTCGTGGTGACGAACGACCGTGCGTTTCTCGACCGCACGGCGACCTCGATCCTCGCGTTCGAGCGCGACGCGGCGGACGGGCGGGCGCGCGTCACGCGATACGCCGGCGGCTATCAGGACTACGTGAGCCAGCGCGGCGACAGGCGCGCAGCGGCGGCGCCCCCGCGGGTCCCGGCGCGCACCGCGGCGCCGAAGGCGAAGGAGCGGAGCGGCCTGACGTATGCCGAGCGCCTCGAGCTCGACGGGATCCTCGAGCGCATCGACGCCGCCGAGAGGGCCGTCACCGAGGCGGAGACCGCGCTGGCCGATCCCTCGCTCTACGCGCAGCGAGGACACGAGGTCGCCGGGCTGCAGGCCAAGCTCGAGGGCGCGAAGGCGGCGGCGGCGAAGCTGATGGCCCGGTGGGAGGAGCTCGAGGCGCGGCGGGATCAGCCCGGGGTGAAGCGGAGCGAGTAGCTCACCGTCGTCCGGCCCGTGCGCGGCCGGCGGAAGGGGATCCGGGCGAAGACGTCGACGACGCAGTCGCGAAAGGCGTCGGGGTGGAGTGCGGTGCGCGGGTGGGACACGGCCGCGAGCCCGCCCTCGGCCGGGATGAGCAGGTCGACGCCGAAGTCGCCCCCGCGCGTCGCGTCGTCGACCCGCGACCAGCACGCGCGCAGTTCGTCGAGGTGGGGGGTCACGCTGTCGGCGATCGGGGCCTTCGCGACGGCGTCGTTCGGACCACCGCCGATGTGCATTCCGACGTTCCGGACGATCACGGACGGAGGGGCGGCGAGCGGGGGCGCGAGCGCCGAGGCCGAGGCGAGCACGGAAGGCGGCGCGGAGGACGTCGGCGGGGGCTCGACGGGAGGGGGGCTCGCGCTACCAGTCGCCAAGGCGGGATCCGTCCCGGACACGGAGGGACGGCCGCAGGCCGTGCAGAGCGCCGCACACGCCAGCGCGGCGGAGAGCCTCACTTGAACCACTGGCTGGGCGGCGGGATATGGATGTCGTGGCCCTTGTCCTTGTCGGCCCCGTGCGAGGTCGACGCCCCGGCCTCGTCCGCCGCACGGAGCGCGCTCGGCATCATGTTCTCGAGCACGACGAGCGCGACGAGCTCGAGGGTCCGCCATGCGTGCCTGTCCCAGGCGGCTCCGCCTTCGGACGTCCAGGCGAAGACCGAGGCGTACCGCCACGACCCGCCGACCGCGCGAACCGACCCGTCCGGGGCGATCCGCACGCCGTGTCCGTCCGGGTCGAGCAGCGCGCCGTCGTCGGAGAACGCGTAGCGGTGCTTGAGGGCGACGCCCTTGACCGAGCCGTCGTCGGCGACGGTGAGCACGGGCTCCCCGCCGACCAGAAGGCTCGCCCCCTGCACTCGCCCCTGCGTGTGCTGGGGAAAGAGGATCGTCCCGTCGCTCTTCACGGTGGCCGCGAAGTCGGGTGGGAAGGTCGCCTCCGCCTCTCCCTTGCCGCCCTTCATCGTCGTCGTCGGCAACGCCAGCGGCGTGACGGGCTCCGGCGCGACCTTGGCGATGGTCGGCGGCTGGATCGCGTTCTGGAGGTCCGCACACCCCAGCGTCAGGAGGCTCGGAAGGACGACGAGGGCCGCGGCGATACGTCTCACGAGCGTAGTTCTACCAGACGGCTTCATGCCAGCGCGGGAGGGGGCACCGCGACGGCGACCTTGCTCGCGCGAAGGGCCGCACGGACGCGCTCGAGATCCTCGCGGCCATACGCCGAGAGGTCGGCGCGCTCCACCCCGGGCACGCGAAAGAGCGTCGAGAGCACCACGCGGTCGATCCGACCCCCGGAGGCGAGCAGACGCCCGACGGTCTCCGCAAGGCCGCGGGCCGTCTGCTCGACGGTGACCGCGTCCGCGCGGTGCACGAGCATCACCTGCAGCACGACGGGGACCCGGGCGCCGAACGCGGTGATGCGCGCCTCGTGCTCCGCCTGCCCTCTCGTTCCCCAGAAGCGGCGGTGGGTCTCCTCGTCCCAGGCGTCGAGCTTGATCCACACCTCGCCGTCGCCCGAGACGACGAGGGTCTCGAGCGCGCTCGCGACCTCGGGACGGCCGAGCGTCGTGCCCCCCGTGAGCACCCGCACGGGGATCGCGAGCCCGCGGGCCCGCACCAGCGCGCGCGCGATCCCGAGCGCGTCGGGGAACTCGGAGGGCCAGGTGGGCTCCCCCGACCCGGCAAACACCACGTCGCCGGCGATCGCGCCGCTCTCCTCGAGGGCGGCGGACAGCTCGCGCCGCACCCGCGCGACGTCGACCGGGCCCGGGCGGGTGCGCTCGCTGCGCGGGACCTGGCAGTAGTCGCACGCCAGCGGACAGGCCCCGTTCGGCGTCAGATCGACGCCGATCGAGACCTCACCGGTGCGACGCGACCGGACGACGTAAACGTGGAGGCCCGGAGGCGGAGCAAGGTGGGCAGCGCCTCGACCGGGGACCGTCATCGTGGTTGCAACTTAGACCCGGCGGCGCCGACGCGCGATCCCGACGGCGGCGGCGCCGAGGGCAAGGAAGCTCAGCCCGGTGCGCGTCGACGACGTTCCCGGAAGCGAGCAGCCGCAGCCCGTCGTCGTGGTCGTCACCACCGCCGCGTTGCCCGAGCCGCCGTCGCCCGGCAAGCCGGCCTCGGGGTCGACCCCGGCGTCGGTGTTGCCACCCGACGAGCTGCCGCTGCCGCCCGAGCTGCTGCCCGAGCTTCCGCCCGAGCTCCCGCCCGAGCTTCCGCCCGAGCTTCCGCCCGAGCTTCCGCCCGAGCTTCCGCCCGAGCTTCCGCCCGAGCTGCTGCCCGAGCTTCCACCCGAGCTGCTCCCCGTCCCGAGCAGCGCGAGGCTCGCCCCGTTGGGCGTCCCCACGCCCGTCGGCCCGTCCCAGCCCGCGGCGGCGTTGCACACGTTGTCGGTGCACGTCGTGGGGTCCATGTTCTCGCCCGCCGTGACGTCGTTGAACGCGCTCGCGTGCGTGTAGACGAACCCGAGATCGCTCGAGATCGCCTCCGCGACGCCGAGGCGAGTGAAGATGCCGGCGACCAGGGGCGCGGCGGCGCTCGTCCCGACGACGGCGGTCCACTGGTCGGCCTGATCGAACTCGCTGATCGCACGCGGCTGGCCACCGGAGCTGAACTCCGCCGCTGCCGAGACGTCCGCGGACGCCCGCGACGCCGGCGTCGTCCCGCAGTGTCCGAACTTCGAGGCCCCGTAGGTCGTCTGGAACGCCGGCATCAAGAAATCGGTGCTGCAGCCGCTGCCCGCCGCTCCCCCCTGCCCGTCGTTCCAGACGTTCTCGATGTAGGCGCCGCCGCCCTGGCTCTCGAGGTTGGTCCCGCCAATCCCCAGGACGTCGGGCGCCGACGCCGGATAGCTCGGGGTCGTGCCCCCACCCAGGCCGAGGTCGTAGCCCTGATCGCCCGACGCGGCGACGACCAGGTGCCCCGGCGTCGTGTACCCGGTGGGATCCTGCCCCGACTCGGGGCCGCCGAAGCTCAGGCTGATCGCGACCGCACCGAGCGACGCGGCGGTCGCCACGCCCGCCACGAAATCCGAGTCCGCGACCCCCGCGCTGGCGTTCGTCATCTGGACGAGCAGGATGCTGCAGTCCGGACACCCGGCGCTCACCATGTCCATGTCGAGCGACGTCTCGGGGTCCGCGCCCGGACAGTCGAGCGACGTGCTGTTGGGAGCGCCGCTCGCGTCGACCTGCGCGAAGCATGGGGTCGTGCCGCCGGGCAGCCCGTTGCCCCCGCACTGCGGAAGCGGCGGAAGGCCGTAGCCTTGCCGGTACGTGGTCAGATCGGCGTACGCGTGGCTGTCCGGGAGATCGACGAGGGCGACGATCTTGCCGCCGGCGCCGCTCGTCGACGGGATCGTGTACGCGGCGAGCACATCGCTCGGCGCCATCGAGCCCGGGAAGGGCGAGCTGCCGCCGCCGCCGGCCATGGGATTGCAGATCTGACCGCCCCACGCCGCCGGCTTCGGGAGCGCCCGGGGGACGTACGTCTCGGGCCGGAACGCCGCGGGCAAGAGCCGCCGGGCCATGCAGTAGTGCGCCAGCGAGTGGTCGCAGATGTCCTGGTAGTAGCGCCCGCCGGATCCGAGGTGGATCCCGTGCGGCAGGAACGGCTCGTCGGCCTGCGCGGCCCCGTCGATCAGGAGCGCCGCCGGCGCCAGCACGAACGCCACCCACCAACCACGATTCAACGCCATCGACCGGACCTCCTCGTAAGACCGAACCTGACCGCCGGGCCCCACCCTCGCTCGGCGGAAGAGCGCCGGGACTTATGGTCCCAGAACTTGGACGCAGCAAGAAGAGCGTTGCGTCATTCCGCCCGCACGCTTGTTTCCGCTACCGCCATCCCACCTCGGGGTACACGTCGGGACATCGCGGCGCGAACATGCGACGATGCCGGCGCTTGCCCCGTCTGCGCCTCGTCCCTCCCGCCCTCTTCGTGCTCTTCGGGACCATCTACGCGGTCATCGCGCGCGTCGCGCTGCGGGCGTTTCCTTTCTCGGGCGACGAGTACTCGTACTTCCTGCAGGCAGAGCTCTTCGCGCGCGGGGTGCTCAAGGCGCCGGCTCCCCCCAACGCCGACCTGCTGCGCGTCGACCACGTCGTCATCGACTCGTGGGTACGGAGCAAGTACCCCCCCGGCACGTCGGCGCTGCTGGCGCTCGGCGTGAAGGCCGGCGCCGCATGGCTCGTCACCCCCCTCGAAGGGGTCGTCACCCTGGTCTTCGTGTGGCTCGCGGCGCGGGCGCTGCTCGGCGCCCGGCACGCGATCCTCGCCGTGCTCGTGATGGGCATCTCCCCGCTCTTCGCGCTCGAGGCGGCGACGTTCTTCTCGCACACCGCGACGACGATGTGGCTGGCGGCGGCGTTCGCGGCCGTGACGGCGTGGTCGCTGTCCCGGCGCGCCGCGTGGCTCCCCCTGGCAGGGTTCGCCATCGGGTGCGCCTTCCTCACGAGGCCCCTGGACGCCCTGATGTTCGCGGCGGCCCTCATCGCCCTCCGTTCGTGGCGCGTCCTCGTCCTCACGGGGGCCGGGGCGCTTCCGCTCCTGGGCGTCCACTTCGCCTACCAGGCGGCGCAGTGGGGCTCGCCGCTGCGCGATGGTTACACGGCGTACGAGCCCACGTTCACGGCGATCTACGGCGCCGAGACCGCGGAGCCCCCGCTGTCGCTCCTGCGCATGGTGAACCCGCTCCAGCAGTGGTTCCACGTCGACATCTGCGCGTCGTTCGTCGGGCCGTGGACGCTGCCCGGCGCGGTCCTGCTCGCCGTCTTCGGGGCGGTCGCCGTCGGCGTCGGGCACCGGGCGCGCGAGATGCGCAACGTGGCCGTCGCGATCGTGGTCGTGGCGCTCGTGGCGCTCGTTCCCACGGTGTCGTCGACGGGGGACGACGGGCCGCGACCGCGCTACCTGTCGACGTCGCTGCTGACCGTCGCGCTGCTCGCCGGCCCCGGGTGGGACTCCGCGCGCGAGCTGCTGAGGCAGCGGCTCGGCGACCGCTGGACGCGGACGCTCGGGATCGTGGCGATCGTCTTCGCGTTCGTCCAGACGGGCGCCGTCGCCATCGACCGGGCGCGCGCCATCGAGGTGCGCGGCGGGCTTTACGAGGTCGTGCGTGCGCAGGGGATCGCCGCGGGCGTCGTGCTCGTGCGCGCGCGGTGGCCGACGCGCTACGCGCGCAACGGCCCCTTCTTCGACCGGCCGGTCCTCTATCTGTCGGCGCCGCCCGAGATGACCGTCGACCAGGTGGCGAAGAGGTTCCCCGGGCGCGCCATCTACGAGGCGACCGAAGGGGAGCTCTGGCGCGTCGAGCGGCGGCTCTGACGTCCGCACGGGCAGGGAGTCACCTGGGGTCGCGGGCCCTGGGCCCCCGGTACACGGCGTCGCCGCGCTCGACCGCGTCGTAGGCCCGCTCGATGGCGTCGAGAAGCACGTTCGCGTCCACGCGACGGGCCACGACCGCCTTGCCCGTGGCAAAGGCGATCTCCGCGAGGACGCGCTCGTCGCCCGGATCGGCCATGGCGACCACGACGTGCGTCCCGTCCACCTCGAGCGGCAAGACCCGCTGCACCTCGGCGGCCGGCCGCGGCATCACGTCGAGCGCGGCCCGGGAGATCGTGATCTCGTCCAGATCCACGGTAGGCGGGGCCGCGTCGCGAGTCGTCGAGCTGGGGGGATCCTCGTCGGCGGGGCGCACGGGCACCTGCACTCGCCGGAGCTGGATCCTGCCGAGCATGCGCTTGTCGTCGGCGGACATGAGGGGGGACAGGACCAGGGTACATGTCCCCCCTGGCAACACCAGCGCGGCATCCCGGCGTCGTGAGCTACGCTGGGGGTGTGACGCTCCGTGGCAAGGGCCCCCGCTCTTCCGGGCTGGCGGCGCTCGCCGGGCTGGCGGCGCTCCTCGTCGCGGACCGGGCCGAGGCCTTCTGCCGCACGACCACCTCGCAGGTGCCGGCCGGGTACGACCCGAGCACCAACGGGTGCTGGAGCCAGGGCAAGCCGCTCGCCTGGCAGGTGGACAGCGTGCCGTACGGCCTGCAGCGAGCGGCGAGCAAGCAGGTGTCGCTCGCCGACGCCACGAAGGTCGCGCACGCGTCGTTCATGGCCTGGAACGACGTCGTGTGCCCCGGCGGGCCGACGAGGATCGAGGCGTTCGACAACGGGCCGCTCACGACGCAGCCCGGCGCGGGGGGCTGCACCAACAGCAACTCGTGCGACCCCGCCCAGGACGACGTCATCGTCTTCGACGACACGGTGTGGCCGCACGACGATCCGTACAACACGCTGGCGCTCACCACCGTGACCTACGGCGTCGACGACGGACGCATCTTCGAGGCGTACACCGAGGTCAACTCGACCAAGCAGCTCACGGTGCAGGAGCCGCCGCCCGCGAGCAGCCCCGCCTACGACCTCCAGGCCATCCTGACGCACGAGGCCGGGCACTTCTTGGGGCTCGCCCACGCGGCCGACTCGCAGTCGGTCATGTACGCGCTCTACTCCCGCGGCCGTATCGAGCTCACGCCCGACGACGTCGCAGGGCTCTGCGCGATCTACCCCCCGGCCCCGCAGGGCTGCGCGTGCTCCACGCCGCCGGGATCCGCCGGACGGCCGTCTCTCCTCTTCGCCCTCGCGGCGGGCGCGATCGTCTACGCGCGCAGGACGCGGTTCCTGAAGAAGACCTCGACCGACATCCGGTCCTCCGTGTAGTCGCGCACCGTGACGTCGGGGCGCTCGCCCGACGCGAGCGGCTCGCGAAGGGCCTGACCTCGCGCCTCACCCATCCGGCGCGCCACGCGCTCGACCGTCGGCTCGCCGCCGTACCCCTCGACGAGACACCGCCGCGCCGACACGAACCACACACCCTTCGCGCGCGGCTCCCCGCGACTGCCCGGACTGCAGCCCCCCACGAGCTTCAGCCTACCACCGGTCGAGCCGCAGGGAGAATGGCGCGCCGGGACCCGGGTCTCCGGGGTAACTTCAGGCCCTCGATGCGTGTCTGGGCCGTCGTCCGTGTGTTCCTCGTCCTGGCGCTGTGCGTCACGAGCGGCACGCTCGAGTGCGGGGGACGCCTGATGAGCGAGCCCGAGCAGCGCGGCGCCGCCGTCTACACGCGCATGTGCTCCGTCTGCCACGGCGCCTCCGCGCAGGGGTACGCGGCCGACAACGCGCCGGCGATCGGCAACCCTCACTTCCTCGCCGTCGTCCCCGACTCTTTCCTGCAGACCGCCATCAGCAACGGTCGCTCGGGGACGACCATGTCCGCCTGGTCGAGCGGGCACAGCGGACCGCTCGGGTACAAGGAGATCACCAGCGTCGTCGCCTACCTGCGCTCGTACGACCGCCTGCCGCACGATGCGCTCGACGAGAGCCCCCTCGCGGGCGACGCGAGGCGAGGCACCGCCGTCTTCGCGGACAGGTGCGCGCGCTGCCACGGCGAGCGCGGGACGGGAGGGCCCTACGTGCACATCGGCAGCGCGGACCTGCTCGCCAGCGCGACCACCGGGATGCTCCGCGCGACGATCCGCGACGGCCGGCCCGGGACGCTCATGCCGTCGTTCGGCCAGGAGCTCGGGCGCAAGGGCGTCGACGACGTCATCGCGGCCCTGCGCGCGTTCCAGGCGCAGTACACGCCGTCGCTCCTGCCGCCCGCGCCGAAGGCGCCTCCCCTGCCGCTCGGTCCCGTGCCGCTCAACCCCCGCGGCCCGGAGCCGGTGGGCTTCAACAAGCAGCCGTCGACGACGCCCGCCGACACCGTCAAGCGCGAGCTCGATCGCGGCGCCAAGATGGCCCTGCTCGACGCGCGCGCCTCGTCGGACTACCTGAACGAGCACATCAAGGGCGCCGTGAGCGTACCCTTCTACGACGTGACCCCCTACGCTTCGCAGCTCCCGCGGGACGCGTGGCTCGTCTGCTACTGCGCGTGCCCGCACGCGGAGTCGGGCAACCTGGCGCGCAAGCTCGTCGAGCTCGGCTTCACCAAGGTCACCGTCCTCGACGAGGGCCTCGGCGTCTGGCGGGCGCGCAAGTACGGCACCAGCTCGGGGCTCGATCCGTGACCGCGCCGCGCGCCGCCCCGTGACCGAGGGGGGCGACGCCGGGGGCGTTCTGTGCGAGATCCGCGGGCATGAAGCGCCTGACCGTGCTGGCGTCGTGGATGCTCGTCTCGTGCGCCGCCGAGCCTTCTCCCGCTCCCCTGCCACCCGCCCCGCCGCCCCCCGCGCCCGTGGCGACGGCGCCCGCCGCACCCGACGACGGTCCCCTGCAGGCCAGGATCGCGCGGTTCGCCCCGGCGACGCTCACCGCCGACGTCTCCACCCTGCCGCCGTCCGAGCAGCAGGCGCTCGCCAAGATCGTCGAGGCCGCGCGCCTCATGGAGCCGATCTTCGACCGCCAGGCGTGGGCGGGAAACCCGGCGCTCCGCGCGAAGCTCGCGCAGGACACCAGCGACCACGGCAAGCGCGTGCTCGCGTACTTCGATCTGATGCGAGGTCCGTGGGACCGGCAGGACCGCTGGAAGCCGTTCGCGATCGACACGGCCCGCCCCGCGGGCGCCGGCTTCTACCCGGAGGACCTGACGGCCGACGCCTTCAAGGCGTACGTGGCCGCCCACCCCGAGCAGCAGGAGGCGCTCGAGAGCCTGACGACGGTCGTGGTGCGCGACGGCGACGCGCTCAAGGCCGTGCCGTACTCGAAGGCGTACGCGCAGTGGCTCCAGCCGGCGGCGGCGCGGCTCGTCGAGGCGGCCGCCGCGACGCAGAACCAGTCGCTCAAGGTGTTCCTCACGTCGCGCGCCGCCGCGTTCGCGAGCGACGAGTACCGTCAGAGCGACAAGGACTGGATGGACCTCGACGCGCGCGTCGAGCCGACGATCGGTCCGTACGAGACGTACGAGGACGACCTGATGGGCCTCAAGGCGTCGTTCGAGGCCTTCGTCACCGTGAGCGATCCGGCCGCCTCGGCGAGGCTCGCGCGGTACAAGAAGCTCCTGCCGGACATGGAGAAGAACCTCCCCATCCCGGCGGGCGCGCACGGCAGGCGCGGGGGCGACAGCCCGATCCGCGTCGTGGATCTCGTCTACACGAGCGGCGACGCGCGCAAGGGCGTCCAGACGATCGCGTTCAACCTGCCCAACGACGAGGTCGTGCGCAAGGAGAAGGGCGCGAAGAAGGTCCTCCTGCGCAACCTCATCGAGAAGAAGTTCGACGTCATCATGCGGCCTCTGGCCGAGAAGATCCTCGACGCCTCGCAGCTCTCCTTGCTGTCGGCCGAGTCGTTCTTCGACGAGACGCTCTTCCACGAGCTCTCGCACAGCCTCGGCCCCGCCTTCGTGAAGGGCACCAGGGGCCGCGAGATCCGCGTCGCGCTCGAGGCCAGCTTCTCGGCGATGGAGGAGTGCAAGGCGGATGTGATGGGGGCGTACAACATCCTGTACCTGGTCAAGCGCGGCGAGCTCCCAAGGCCGCTGCACGACCAGCTCCTCGTCTCGTACTTCGCGGGCCTCTTCCGCAGCATCCGCTTCGGCGTGACCGAGGCGCACGGCCAGGGGGCGGCGGTGCAGCTCAATCGCTACCTCGAGGAGGGGGCGGCGAAGGTCGACCCCTCGACCCACAGGCTCACCGTCGACCTCCCGAAGCTCGAGGCGTCGATCGGCAAGCTGGTGCACGATCTGTGCATGCTACAATGGAACGGCGACAAGGCGGCCGTCGACGCCTTCCTCGCGAAGTACGGGGGCCTCACCGACGTGCTCACCGGCGCGATGGCGGGCCTGGAGGCGATCCCGGTCGACGTCAACCCCGTCTACCCCACCGCGGGCGAGGGCGCGAAGTGAGCCGCCGGAAGGCGTAGTCTCGATCGCGCCGTGCTCCCCCTCGTCCTCGCGCAGCCCGCTCCACCGGCGCTCGCCGCGCCCGTCCCGACGCCCACGGAGAGCAAGCCGCTCGACGTGCGCGAGCCGCCCTTCCCCGACGACTATGCGTGGATGAACGGCAGCAACCCCCAGCCGCCGTCGCTGCTCGGCATGGGGCCGCTGACCTGGTCGGTCTACGTCGACACGTACTACGCGTGGCAGTTCGCGCAGCCGGTCGACCACACGATCTTCCCGACGACCGTTGGGCCCCGACACAACGAGATCTCGCTCAACCTCGCCCACCTCGGCCTCGACGTCACGGGCCTCGACGGGCCGACGGGGCGCCTGTACCTGCAGTACGGATCCACCGTCGAGACGATCGCCGGGCAGGACACGACCACGACGCGCGGCTTCTTCCTGACCAACCGCCTGCTGCAGTACGTCGAGCAGGCCGCCGCGGGCTGGCACTTCCACGCGCTGCACGGGGTGAACGCCGAGCTCGGGATCTTCCCGTCGTACGTCGGCCTCGAGAGCTACCTGCCCGAGGAGAACTGGTCGTACACGCACGCGTTCCTCGCCGACGCGACGCCGTATTACTTCTTCGGCTTCCGCGGGCAGGTCTTCCCGACCGACCGGCTCAAGGTGGAGCTGTGGGTCGTCAACGGCTGGCAGACGTTCGGCCAGTGGCACGAGGGGCGCGCCGGCGGCTACCTCTGGAACTACCGGCCCAGCGGCTGGCTCTCGATCGCCAACTCGCTCTACGCGGGCCAGGAGGCGCAGAGCGATCCGGCCTCGCTGCGCGTCTACTCCGACAACAACGTGCAGGTGCGCTACTTCCACCGCGAGGGCGCGGGTCTGCTCCGCTCGATGGCGCTGTCGCTCGTGGGCGACCTCGGCTACGAGCACCGGAGCGACGCGCCGTCGGGGCCGATGGGCGGCGTCGCGCTGTCGCACCGCTGGGAGTGGACCGAGCGCTGGAAGAGCAGCCTGCGCGGGGATTTCTTCTATGACGCGACGCAGGCCATCTCGCCGAAGTTCCCCGTGGGCGCGGCGTACCCGTTCCCGGGGACCAGCCCCTTCTTCGGCGCCGGCCTCACGGCGACGCTCGACTACTGGCCGAGCCCCTGGCTCGTCACGCGCCTGGAGGCCGCGCACCGCATCGCCAACCAGCCGCTGTTCTCGGGCCCCGGGGGCATCACGGGGCCGGGCGGCGAGCTCCCCTCGGCGACCAACGGCGGCTCCTTCACGCCGGACCTGCGGTGGACCGACGACCGCATCCTCTTCAACGTGACGCTGCGCCTGTGACCGTCGGCCCGCGCGGGCGTCCCCGCGACCGGGCGACTCACGGATAGCCCTGGAGCATCGAGTTGGTGATCGTGATGCTCTTCGCGTTGACGCCGATGGCCGTCCCGGCGTTCGTCACGCTGCCCGTCGAGACGCTCGTCCAGTAGCCGCCGGTGTTCCCCTTCATCGTCGTGTCGGTGATGGTGAGGATGCCCATCATGTTGTTGCTCGTGAAGAACAGGCCTCCGCCGTCCGCGCCGACACCCGCCGCGTTGTCGTCGATCTCGTCTCCGCAGAGCGTCACGTTCACGGACTGGCCGTCGCTGTAGAGCGCGCCGCCGTTGCCGCCCGACCCCACCTCGTTCTGGCCGTTGTTGATGACGGAGCACTTGGAGGGGTCGTTGTTGTTGGCCCCGTTTCCGGCCGCCGTATTTCCGGTGAACAGGCTGTCGTACACGTCGAGCTCCGCGAACAGGCCTCCGACGGCGCCGGCGTTGCTCGCGGTGTTGCCCGTGAAGGTGCTGCTCACGATCAGCGCCCCGTGCTTGCTTCCCAGGATGTAGATCGCCCCTCCCCCCGTGTCCGGCCCGAGCATGGCCGCCTGGTTGTTCGCGAAGATCGAGTCGATGATCGTGAGGTTGCCGTCGCGCATGTACAGGGCGCCGCCTTCGCCGTCGTCCCACCCCTGGGAGCAGGGCGCGGGAGCCACGGGGATGGCCTGCGTGGGCGTCATCTTCCCGTTGATCAGCGTGATGTGCTGGAGCGTCAGCCGGTTGTCGTTGGCCTGGAAGTTCGGGCTGTTGAAGCTCAGAATCTGCACCGCGTGCCTGCCGTCGAGGGTGACCTTGTTGCCGCCGTCGATGACGGTGTTCCTGTCGATCGGGACGTTCAGGGTGGACGTGACGGAGATCGTGACGGGGGCGCTGCCGCAATCGAAGGTGACGACCCCCCCCATCGTGACCGCCGCCTCGAGCTGGCTGAACGTGCAGCTCGCGGCGGTGCCCGTTCCCACCACGGTCGTCGGATGGGAGGTGTCGGCGGGCTGGCCCGGCGCGGGAATGCCGGCGGTGCACGAGCCGTAGGGATTGCCGGCATGAGGCGGGACCCCGCTGTCGGAGGTCGTGCCGCCCTCGGAGACGCCGCCCGACGAGCTCCCGCTGCCGGAGCCGGAACTGGAGCCCGAGCTTCCCCCGGAGCCGCCGCCGTCGCCGCCGCCCGCGTCGACGGAGGCGCCCGTGTCGCCGGATCCACTCCCGCAGCCCGCGAGGACGCCGCTGGCCGTGGCCGCGATCCAGAGCGACGTGCGCAGCAGCGCCATCACGCCGCGTCCGGCGTTCGCCGGCCGCCGCTCGAACCTGCGAGGGCTTCGTCCGCTTCGGCTCATCATGCGACCTTACGAAGTCGTCCCACGGGGCGCAACGGTCGCCGCCGACCTACGGCTCGCCCCGCCGGCGCCGCGGCCCGCAGGAAGTGCGCACAATCTCCCCTGGCAGGACGGGCCCGTGTGCACGCCGTGCAGGCTCGTGCGCGAGGTGCGCCCCGTCGCCACCGGGGGGCCGGGGAATTGCGTTGCTCTCTGCGCCCGTGGCGCCGCCGCTTCTCGGCATTCTCTGCGACGCGCGCGGGCGAGCCTCGAGAGACGGCGAGCCGGCACTCATCTTGCGTGGCGCAGCACGCCTCGGCGCAGGGAGGTCCGTGCGGGCGTCCTCATCGCGTCGTGCCAACGAGGAGCCGAATGAGCCATCTGGGACGTTTCGCTGCGCTGGGAGCGACGCTCGTCGCCATCGGGTTGTCCGTGGCATGCACTGGCGCGGACGGCGCGGCGGGCAAGGACGGAACACCGGGAGAGAACGGAGAGGCGGGAGCCACGGGGGCGACGGGGGCGACCGGCGCGAAGGGGGCGACCGGCGCGACAGGAGCCACGGGGGCAACGGGTGCCGCGGGGGCGACGGGCGAAGCCGGTCCTCCGGGACCTCAAGGAGAGGCCGGAGCGCCCGGAGCGCCCGGCGAAGCCGGCCCGCCGGGACCCCAAGGCGACGCGGGCGCGAGCGCCTACGATCCGGCGCTCAACCTGGCGATCTCCATCGACTCGACGACGATCGACGCGAACCAGAACGCGACGGTCGAATTCCTGCTGACCGACCAGAGTCAGGTGCCGATCGAGCTGCCGATCACGTCCGACGGACGGATCGGGACGCTGGTCGACGGCGGCTTCGTGGCCGACGAGGTCGCGGTGCAGTTCGTGATGTCGTGGCTCGACGAGACCACGGTCAGCGGCACCACGGTCCCGGGCTACTACACGCCGTACACGCTCGCGGCGGTCCCCGGTGGGTCGGTCGACGCAGGCACGGCGTTCAAGGCCGCGACCGACGACCGCTCGGTGGCGGGCCCGGGCAAGTTCGCCCTCTCGCCCAAGGGCGACGGCTGGTACACGTACACCTTCGGCACCAAGATCGCCGTCGACCCGGCCAACGCGACCAAGACGCACACGGTCGGGGCCATCGCGATGCGGACGGTGCCGGGCAGCGTCCCGCAGTACTACCCGGCCAACGCCGAGTACAACTTCCTCCCGGCCGGCGGCAACGTCACCGTCACGCGCGAGCTGGTGCTGCGCGACAACTGCAACCAGTGCCACGGCGATCTCGGGCACCACGGCCACGTCGAGAACGGCGCGCAGGCCATGCGCCACGACATCCAGCTCTGCATCCTCTGCCACAACCCGACGACGACCAACCTCGCGAGCGGGAACACGATCAACCTCGGGTCGCTCATCCACAAGATCCACGCGGGCAACGCCCTCTACGGCGGCGCGGCGCCCTTCCAGACGACCGGCGGCAAGCCGTGGACACTGCCGAGCTACCAGGAGCTGAACGACGCCGGAACGCCGCTCTATCCGTTCATGATCGACACGAGCGACTTCTCCACGATCAACTTCCCGCAGAACCCGAGCAACTGCGACAAGTGCCACGGCGGCGCCAAGGACGGCGCGATGTCGCAGACGCCCTCGATGAAGGCATGCACGACGTGCCACGATCGCACCTACTTCGGGGCGACGGCGCCGAGCAGCCCGCCGTCGACGCTCTGGAAGCAGCACTCGGGCGGCCCGATGACGAGCGACACGCAGTGCGTCGCCTGCCACACCCCCGGCGGCGCGGTCGACCTCGCGACGCACCACCACTTCACGCCGACGTCGGTCGCGCTCACGATCGAGAGCGCGGGGATCGACCCGACGACCCACCAGCTCGTCGTCACCTACGACCTCGCGGTGACCGACAACACGCAGGCCCCGCCGGTGACCACGCACGGCGACACGTCGCTGCTCGGCGCGAGGGGCTCGCTCGCCGTCATCCTCGGCGGCCCCACGAGCGACTTCGACTACGGCCACAACCGGAGCAACTACTTCACGACGTTCTCCGGATCCGGCGCCGCCCTGAGCGGCACCGTCGCGCAGGACGCGAGCACGAAGTACTTCACGTTCACGTCGACCGAGGCCGACTTCGACGTGGTGACCGGTCTGACGGGCACCTGGGGCGTCGGCATGCAGGGCTCGGCGCAGGCCGCGCCCGTCAACGGCGTCGCGCAGCCGCGCTACGCCGCACCCAACCCCGTCGTGTACTTCAACGCGGCGGACAACAGCGCGGGCAGCCCGGCGACGCCGATCGTCGAGACGGCGCGGTGCAACACCTGCCACGAGACGATCCCGGGTCACGGCGCCACGCGCAACAACGTGCAGCTCTGCCAGCTGTGTCACCAGCCGAGCCAGCCCGACGACCAGGTGCCCGGCAACCTGACGCAGGTGGGTCAGACCGCGATCGCCAACCCGGTCGACATGAAGGTCTACCTCCACAGCATCCACCTCGGCGCCGACCGCACTCCGGGCACCCAGGTGTGGTACGGAGGCGACGATTACACGAGCCGCGTGCGCTACCCGGACACGCTCAAGAACTGCCAGCACTGCCACGTGCCCGGCGGCAACCTGCTCCCGATGGTCGCGCCGACGATCCAGGCGACGCAGACCATGGAGTTCACCTGCAACGCGTCGCCGTGCTCGACGAGCACCAATGACACGCTGTCGGCCGCCACGTACACGTCACCGACGGCCGCCGTCTGCACCTCCTGCCACGACACGGTCTCCGCCAAGGCGCACGCCACGCTGCAGACCCTCAACCCAGGGGCCTCGGCGGCGATGTCCTCCACGAACCCGAGCGGGTTCGCCGAGAGCTGCGAGACGTGCCACGGCGTCGGCGCCGCGTACGACGTCGCCGTCGTGCACGCGCTGCCGTAAGTAGCGGAACGCCGCTCGGTCCGGACGCGCACCTCGCCTGCACGGGGGGTGCGCGTCGCCGTATCTGCACGCTCGACGGCCGGGCGCAGACGCCGGACCGCCAGCAAGCTTCGCCCGCGCATCGTGTAGAATCGATCATCGCGATGAGAGCGACCGCACCCGTCGCCATGGTCTGTCTCCTCGCCGGGGCGGGCCTCGCCTCGTGCGCCGCGTCCGGCACCACCGGCGCGAACGAGAGCGGCGGCGACGCGAGCCTCGGCGGCACCCGGGACACGGGCGCGGTGGCCCCGGACGTCGCGGCAGGCTCGGACTCGGGCGGGCAAGGCGCTGCCGACGCGTCGGCGCAGGGGGATGCGCCGACGGCGGACAAGACGTGCCAGGGCCTGCCCGACGGCACCCCGTGCGGGGCCGCGCCGGACGCCTGCCATGATCCCCCGGTGTGCGCGGGCGGCCAGTGCGGCACGCCGCTCGCGAAGGCCAGCGGCACCGTGTGCGCGGCGGCGCCTGACGCGTGCCACACGCCGGGGACGTGCAACGGCGGCACGTGCGGCGCGCCGGCCGCGCGCCCGGACGGGTACAACTGGGACTCGACCGACTCGACGGCGATCTGCTGCGGGGGCGGCGAGAAGCACTCCAGCTCCGACAGCGACTGCGGCGCGTGCGGCATCCAGTGCAACGCGTCCAACGGCGAGGCGTGCGCCCCGCTCGGAGGCCACTACTTCTGCCGCGGCTGCGTCGCGAGCTCCCTGTGCTGGTCGAAGTGCTGCGCGACCGACTTCACGCCGTACACGTGCGCGGACAGCGACTGCGCGGGCAACTGCCCCGCCACCAACCTCTGCCCGCCCGGGGCGCACTGCGTCCCCGGCAACGGCAGCAGCCCCGACTACTGCTCGTACTGAGCCCCGCGGCGGCAAGCAAGCGCGCGCGGCAGGCGCGGTTCGCTCCGCCCTTTCGCTCGGCACGCCGGGTGAGCGAAAATGTCCCTCATGCTCCCCCCTCGACCTTCGTGCGTCGTCACCGGTGCGGCTTCGGGGCTCGGTCGGGCGCTCGCCTGCGAGCTGGCGGGGCGCGCGGCCCGCGTCCAGCTGGCCGACATCGACGAGGCCGGTCTCGCCGAGACGGCACGCCTGGTCGAGCAGCGCGGGGGCACCGCCCGGACGCTGCGGTGCGACGTGTCGAAGATCGACGACATGCGGCGGCTGCACGCCGAGGCCACCGGGTGGCTCGGAGAGGTCGACCTGCTCGTCAACAACGCCGGGGTCGCCGTCGGCGGCCCGGTGGGCGAG
>JAJYCT010000307.1 GCA_021778125.1 Myxococcales bacterium | reverse complement strand
GGCTGGCACGGGCAGCCCGTGTAGTTCGGGCCGTGGGTGCAGTCGATCCCGCCCTCGCCGAAGAGGCCGTAGCCGCCGCCGTCCGCAGCCAGGGGCACGTCGCTGTTGGTGCCGCACGCCGCCGATGCCAGCGTCGCCGCGAGCGCAATCGTCCACCGCATCATGGAAGAGCCTCCTGGGACCCGGTCGGGTCGCTCGGAGGCTTATGCCGGGCGCCGCCCGGTTCGATCACGGATTCGACATCGCCGCCTCGCGCAGCGAGCGGATGCGCTCGGCGTAGGGCCCGGGTCCGGCCGCCAGCAGCCGGTCGGCCAGCGCGCGCGCGGCCCTTCTGTCCCCCGCGCGCAGCAGGGCATCGATCCGCATGACGGCGGCCTCTTGCCGGAGCGTCCCGCGCGGAAACCTGCGCTGGTACGCGTCGAGTTGCCCGAGGCTGCCCGCCGCGTCCCCTCGATCGAGGGTGGCCCGCGCGGCGTCGATTGCCGCCACCTCCTCGGCGAGTCCGGACGCGGTGTCGATCGCTGGCGCCGCGGGGACCGCCCTTGGCGGCGGGGGGGCGGAGGCCGTGATCGGTGCGGCGGAGGGTGGCGGGACAGGTCCGGTGGACGGAGCCGGGGTTGGCGCGCTCTCCAGGGGCCGTGCCGGCGCCAGAGGCGGAGCAGGCGCCGTGATCGCCGCGGGCGTCGCGCGCCCGGGGCGCGAGGAGCGAGTCGCGACCCAGATGGCCGCACCCACGAGCGCGCACAGCCCGACGCCGGCTCCCCACCGGACCAGCCAGCGAGTCCCCGCCCCGGCGATCGCGGGCGCGGGGCCGCCGCTGCCGCCCGCGCCCACGGCGCCGAGCGTACGCCTCACGGTGTCCGGCGACGGCTTTTCGCTCGCCCCCGCGCGGAGCATCGCGCGCCCGAGATCGCCGCTCGTCATCGCCCCCGGATCCCTTTGCTGCTCGCTCATGGCCGACCTCCCGACCGGAACGCCAGCCGCGCCTCGAGCCGCTTCACCTCGGCGTCGAACGCCGCCCGAGCCCGGCGCAGCCGGGAGGCCACCGTACCGGCCGGCACCTCGAGCAGCTCGCTCACCTCGGGGGCGGTGAGCCCCTCGATCTCGACGAGGACGAGCACCACGCGCGCGTCGTCGTCCATCTTGTCCAGGATGGCGTCCAGCATCTCGCGCAGCCGCTTCTGGCTGGTCAGCTCGTCGGCGGCCGGCACGGGGTCTCTGGGATCGACCGCGTCGTCCGGCCGCTCCCTGGCGCCCGCTCTCCGCCGTGTGGCGATGGCGCGCAGGGCGGTGCCGAACAGGAACGAGCGCTCGCGGCCGGGGGCGATGTCGTCGAAGCGCTCGGTGGCGACGACGAAGACCTGCTGCGCCACGTCGTCGGCGTCGGGGGCCGGCAACCCGTGCCGCCGGATGAGCCGCCAGATGAACCCGAAGTGCGCCGCGACCAGCGCCTGGAGCTGCTCTGGCCTGGCGGGCAAGGGTGCCGCGGTCAGGGAGGGCGCCGCCTGGGGCGAGGGCTGCGCGACGTCGGGGGCCATGCCCGCGTCATGTTCGGGGGAGGACGCTTCGATCACCAAAAGCGCACCGACGAGCCCAGGCCCATGAAGCCGGCCACCAGCGGGGTTTGGTAGACGGAGAGGCCCGGGAACGCGAAACGATAGGGAAGCGCGAGGGCGAGCGCGCCTCCGTCGACTTCGAGCGCGACCGCGGACGAGAGCGACCAGTCGAGGTGGCCGGTGACTCCCAGGTCGACGAACGTCCGGGTCTCGTGCAAGCCGAGCGGCACCTCGCCCGTGGACGAGGTGCCACCGACGTCGAAGGCCGCGCACGGAACGAGGGCCAGCGCGCCGGCGAAGGCCACACGCGCCGGGCAGGCCTCGAGCCCGCCGAGGAGGCGGGCGAAGCGCGCGGACCCTGCGACCGTCTCGATGGGGGCGCTCTCGTAGCCGCGGACGCTCACCCGGAAGCTCGGGGCCAGCGGCGAGCGACTCGACAGGCCGAGCTCGACGAACGCGTCCAGGCCCGGCGCAAGCCCCGGTGCGAGCCCCCCGGAGCCGACGGCGTGGCTGCCAGCCGCCAGGTGCCACGCCGGCGCAGGGGCTCGCCGAGCTTCGGGAGCGACGGGAGGCGGCGGGGCGGGCGACGCTTCCGCGGGCGGTCGAGTGGGTGCGGGCGCGAGGCGCGAGAGCACGGCATGGGGATCGATGGCGAGCGCCGTGATGACGGCAAGCGCGTCGCGCACCTCCGTGCAGCTGGCTCCCTGGATCTCCCGCCGCGCGGACGTCCCCGAGAGCCCGACGACGGTCAGTTGGCCGACGACGCGGTTGCCCTCGTGGCGAATGACGACCTCGAATCGACGCGCGGGCGCGGCGCCGTGCTCGATGCGCCACCGGGCCGTCCTCTCCCGCAGCTGGGCCAGGAACAACGCGTCATCCGGGCAGCCCGCCGCAGCCTGGTAGTCGACGCGAATTGGCTCCTCGGGCTCGGCGTGGGACGGGCGAGCCACCAGCACGACCGCCGCCATGCACCACGCGGCGACCCACGGCCCCGTGCCCGTGCCGCGCGAGGCCACCTCGAGCCTGCCCCCCTCCGCAGGACGTTCGAGGTCGGTCACATGGCCGCGGCTCATCGCCATGGGGCGAACACCTCTCCAAGACTGCGAGTCGGCACGAGAACGTACACCGACTGCAGACGCGGAGGGCCCCTTTCAAGGTGCACGACGATCCGCGCCGCGGCGTCGAGCCCGCCGCGCGCGCCGCGCTCGCGTCACCCTCCCGGGCTGGTGAACTGCGCCGTGCGGCCGCAGCTTCCGCTCCCGTAGACGACGGAGCGCGCGTCGTCGGGGCCCATCACGGAGCCGAGCCGGTCCTCGGCGTCCTTCGCCACGCCGGTCATCGCCAGGAACGTGGCGCCGACCGGATCGCCGGTCGGGATCGTGGAGGGATCGGCGAGGCCCGCCTTCACGGCGCCGACGGCGCGCATGGCGCGGGCGGCGGCGGCCGGGTCGGTCGCCCGCTCCGCGTTGAGGATGACCTGCGGGCACGCCTCGAGGCCGAGCTGATCGGCGGTCGCGAGGCTCCCCACCGCGACGGCGCAGAGGGGCCGGACCTGCGTCCAGGCCGCGGCGCGCGCGGCGGCGAAGGCGCTCTGGATGACGGGCACGTCGCCCGCCTCGAGGCCCAGGCTGTCCAGGGCGCTGGGGGCCGGATCGAACGAGGCGCACGGGAGGCGGTAGCGAATCGTGCCGGCGCTCGCCATCTGCTTCCAGTCGTCGGGCGAAGGGTCGCGGCGGGCGAGCCGCCGAGCCCGCGCGGCGAGGCTGGCGTCGGCCTCGGCCCTCTGCTCGGCCTGCAGCTGCTCCTCGATGCGCGACTCGTCGTCGGCCAGCAGCGACAGCCTCTGCGAGCACTCTTGCAGGCTCTCGACGAGGTGGGCGTTCGCGACCATGGCGGGGTCGGCGCTCGCGCCCCCGTCGTCGTCGTCGGACCCGCGATCGCGCGCGGTCCGGCTGCCGGAGGGGGCCGCGCGCGGGGCCGCGCGCGTGTGCCCGCTGGACAGCCAGACCGCGCCGTAGGTGACCGCGGCGCCGATGACGCCTCCGCTCAGAGCGAACAGTCTCTCGCGTCCGCGCATGGATCCCTCGCTCCTCCTCTCACCCCGCCTGCACGTCCGCCCACAGGATCGACGATAGCAGCCGGTCGCGCGACCCGCCGCGAGCCGGACGAGCGCGGCGGGCCATCGGAAATGACCACCGCTCCGGTTGCTCGTACACTGCGCCCACCATGAACAACCTTGCCTGGCTCGGGGCGGTCTCAGTGGTCCTCGTCGCGTGCGGCGGCAGCTCCAGCTCGTCCGCGGCCGACGGGGGCGGCGCCGACGGCGGGTCCGCGACGACCGACGGCGCGACGACCGACGGCAGGACGGGCGACGCCGGTTCGAGCGACGGCGGCGCGGCCGGCGACACGGGCGCGAGCGGCGACGGGGCGGTCGCCGCGTGCGCCGCCCCCACCGTCAACCTCACGTTCGCCAGCTGCCCGGCCGCGCCGACGTGCGGCGGCACGATCGTCGACGGGACGTACTACTACGCGGCCGGCTGCCTCGATCTCTGGACGCAGGCCAAGATGGCCTGCCCGTCGCTGACGGTGAGCAGCGAGCAGGGCACGGTCAAGGGGTGCGTCTCGTTCACGTCGGGGATCGTGGCGCGCGACGTGAGCACGACCTACGGCGCGACGGCGAACGTCCCGATGGCGTGCCTGGTGGGCCAGACGTGCGCGCAGGTCCAGGCGACGCTCTCGGCCTACTTCCAGACCGTGTCGTGCGCGTCGTCGGCGGGCGGCTGCACGTGCACGGTCTCGTCGACCTACGCGGCCACGGCGAGCGGGACGTACACGACGAGCAACAACCAGATCGTGACGAGCGTAGGCAATCACTACGACTACTGCATGAGCGGCGGCGACATGGCCATCGCCTGGGCGTCCGGCCCGACCGTCGAGCCCGGGAGCTACACGCTGACCAAGCAGTAGCCGGGCCGGGCCCCCCTCACTGGCAGACGTGATTGACGCAGAGCCCCGCGCCCGCGTCGCTCAGGCAGTCGCTGTCGCTCGGGGTCGCGTCGCTGCCGCTGTCGCCGCCGCCGTCGCTGCCGCTCGACAAGCCGCTGGACGACCCGCTCGACGACCCGCCTGCGCGTGCGGGGGCTTTCCGGCCTGGGGGTTCATCGAGGGCGGGACGACGCTCGTCTCGCCCTGGCTTCCCGCGTACCTGGCCCTGCCGCTGCCGCACGCGGTGATCGCGCTGTCGCTCTACGCCGCCGCGCTCGCGATCCTCGAGCGCTCGGCGCGCCCGCTCGCGCGCCTCGCGGCCTCCGGGGCCCTGGGGCTCGCGCTCTCGGCCCCGAAGCTTCTGCCGATGCTCCACGAGCTCGGGCGCATCCCCCGCCTCATCGCGTCGACCGAGACGACGAGCTTGCGCGTGCTCGGGCTCGCGCTCACCTCGCGCGAGCAGTCCCTCCGCCCGCCCGTCGGGGGCCTGCCCTACGGCTAGCAGGAGTACGGCCTCTACGTCTCGTGGGTCGGCGTCGTCGTCCTCGCGCTCGCGCTGGTGGCGGCGTGGCAACCGCGCGAGATCGTCGCCAAGGGCATCGGGCTCGTCTTCGTCGTCCTCGGCTTCGGCGCGTTCGCGGGGACGCGGGCGTGATCGAGGTCGACGACAAGGTCGCGGCGTCGCTCGGCCGCCCGACCGAGACCGTCACGTTCGTCTACCGGCCGCGCCTCCTCGTGCCCGGGCTGATCCGTCGCCGCGCGCCGCCTCCGATCGTGATCGTCTGGAGCTGGTCGACGCTCGCTACACGCCCACGGCGGACCTCCGGGCGCCGGGCCGGGGCGTGCGGGCCGTCCGGTCCCGCGCTCTGGCCCGTGCCGGTCGATCCCCTCGAGAAGGAGATCACCCCGCCGATGACGCTCAGGCCGTCGATCTGGCGCGCCGACGGGCTCTACGTGCAGCGCTTCGTCTGGCTGCAGCGACCGGGCACCGAGGCCTGCCGGGGCTACTTCACGCCCGCCGAGCTGACGCCGGTCCGCGGCGGCCCCACCGTCGATCTGCCCGCGCTGCGGTGAAGCGCTACGGCGCCGTCACGAGCAGGTGCGCCTTGAGGCCCTGCCCGAGCGCGGTGGGCGTCCCGTCGTACGCGGTGATGAGCGCGGGGCCCCTCGAGCAGTTCCACGTGTTCCACGTCCAGCCGAGGTAGCTCACGTGGTGGGCGTCGGCCCACGGCATGTACGTGTCGACGAACGCGGCGGCGCAGTCGTTCTCGCCGAGCTCGCCGGTGACGACGGGGCGCTGCTGCGCGACGGTCCCGACGGTCTGGTCCCAGCACGACGACGAGGCGCACGTGGTGAAGTTGTAGAGGTGGAAGCTCGCGGCGAGCTGGCCCAGAGGATCGGCGGGCAGGTGCGCGAGCCACCCGGACAGATCGTTGGCGTAGGCGAGGCCCCCGAGCAAAAGGACGTTGGTCGCCCCCGCCCCGCGCACGGCGTCGACCAGGGCCTGCATGCCCGCGCTCGCCCACGTGCCCTGCACGCCCCCGCGCGACTGCGTGATGGTGCAGCCGCTCTTCCAGCACGCCCAGGGGTCGCTCGTCTGCGCGTTGGACGCGTCGACGTACGGCTCGTTGTACAGGTCGAAGACCGTCATGGGGTCGCCCTGGAAGGCGGTCGCGACCGACGACCAGAAGGCGACCGCGTGATCGGCGTCGGCCATCGGCTGCTGCGAGGTGGCGAGCACACCGCCCGGCGCGTTCCAGTGCAGGTCGACGATCGTGAACAGGCCGTGGGCGTGGAGCTTCGCGGCGTAGGCGACGATGGCGCTCTGGTAGGCGGCGCCGCTGGACTGCGCTCCGACGCCGTTGATGCCGAGCCAGCAGTCCTCGTTGAGCGGCAGGCGCACGGCGTTGACGTGGCCCCAGGTGAGGATCGCGGCGGCGAGCGTGTCGGGATCCGGCCCCTCGAAGATGCCGCCGCCCTGCGAGACGCACACGTACTCGCTGCCGGAGTGGTCGACGCCGAGCAGGCGCGTGGGCTGCCCGTTGTAGACGAGGCGGTTGCCCTCGACGTGCAGGTCGGGGTTGCCGGCGTCGCCGGGCGAGGCGTCGCGCGCACCGCCGGCGCCGTCGTCCGGCGACGCGTCGCGGGACGCATCGCCCGCACCCGCGGCGGAGCCGGCGTCGCCGTCGCCGCCGTCGT
>JAJYCT010000306.1 GCA_021778125.1 Myxococcales bacterium | reverse complement strand
GCCGAACGAGCCGGAGCGCACGCGGCGAAGGCGCGTGAGGTGCCCGACGGTGCCGAGCGCGAGGGCCAGATCGCGCGCGAGCGCGCGCACGTAGTAGCCCTTGCTCACCTCGAGGACGAGGTCGAGCGAGGGCGGCTCCTCGCGGCGCGCCGCGAGCTCGAGGCGACCGACGCACACCTCGCGCGCCGCGAGGACGACCTCCTCGCCGCGGCGCGCCCGGTCGTAGGCGCGCCGGCCCTCCGTCCGGATCGCCGAGAACGCCGGCGGGACCTGGGAGGTGCGCGCCCGCTCGGCGGCGAGCGCCGCCTCGACGGGCAGCTGCGCGGGCGCGGGTACCCGGCGCGTCTCCTTGCCCCGGGCGTCGAGCGAGTCGGTCTCGACGCCCAGCGCGACGGTCGCCTCGTAGACCTTGCTCTGCGCGGTGAGCCACGGCACCAGCTTCGTCGCCTCGCCCAGGGCGAGCACGAGCACCCCGGTCGCCATCGGGTCGAGCGTCCCGGCGTGGCCCACCTCGCGCGTGCCCAGCGCCCGGCGCACCCGCGCCACCACGTCGTGGCTGGTGGGCCCATCGGGCTTGTCGACGACGAGCACCCCGCTCGGCCCCGTCGCGCGCATCGCTCACCCGAACCAGACCGACTGCCTCTGGCGCACGGCGTGCTCGAGCATGGCCTGGATCGCGCTGCGCACCTGCTCGTTGAGGCGGCCGACCAGGATCTCGTCCTCGGCGGCCTCGGCGCCGTAGCCCCGCAGATCGATCGGCTCGCCGAAGAAGATCTTCCACTTGGTCGGCGCGGGGACCAGGCCGAGCGGCCCGAGCCAGGGGAACGTCGGCGTCACGGGCAGGTACGGGATGCCGACGGCGCGCGTGAGGTACTCGACGCGGGCCAGCATCGGGTGCGTCTCCTCGCCGCCGAGGATGGCCACGGGCACGACGGGCGTGCGCGTCCGGAGGCACACCTTCACGAAGCCGCCGCGCCCGAAGCGCTGCAGGCGGTAGCGATCGCGATAGAGCTTGCCGATGCCCTTCATGCCCTCCGGGAAGACGCCGACGAGCGCCTCGTGCGAGAGCAGCCGCTCGGCGTTCTCGGGGCAGGCGCGCACGGCCCCGAGGCGGTTCGCGAAGCTGCCGAGGAAGGGAAAGTGGAAGATCGCGTCCTCGGCCAGCCAGCGGAGCTCCCGGTGCCGCGGGTGCTCGTGGCGCAGCGCCAGGCGCAGCATCATCCCGTCGAACGGCAGCGTCCCGGAGTGGTTGGCCACCAGGATGCAGCGCCCCTCGTCGGGGACGCGCTCGGCGCCGTGCACCTCGACGCGGAAGTAGCGCGTGTAGAGCAGCTCGAAGAGCGGCAGGACCTTCTGCTCGTAGACGGGGTCGTAGCCGAACTCGTCGACCTCCTCCGAGCGGCTCCGCAGCCCGAGGCGCCCCCACTTGCGCAGGTAGAAGTCGGTCGACAGCAGCTCGCGGGCCGAGCCGAGCAGCCCCTCGGAGGGCGGCGCCGGGGGCACCAAGGCGCGCGGCGGAGAGAAGCTCGAGCGGCGGGGCGCCTCGTCGACCAGCTCGTGCTGCGACTCGCGCTCGCGCACGCGCTCGTCGATCATCCGGTCGAGGCGGGTCTCGAACTCGCGGATGCGCGTGGCGACGTCCGGGCCGCCGGGTCCGGGCGGCGGCTCGACGGCGCTGACCTCGAGCGCCGGAGCGGCCGCGTCCTGCTCGCGACGCGCCCGCCGGCCCGCGGGGCGCGCCCGCCCGGTGCGACCGCGCTTCTTGGCGTGCGCCGGGGGCTTGCGCGTCATGCCGCCGTCTCCGTCAGGAGCTTCACGTCGCGCAGGTGCTGGGCGTTGACGAAGTCGAGCAGCGCCTCGCGCGAGGTGTAGGCGGCGGCGAAGCCGAGCTCCTCGCGCGCCCGGCGCCCGTCGGCCACGCACAGGAAGCGCAGGTACTTGAGGAACGGGGGCGGAGCCTCGACTAGCTGCGCGGCCCACCCGAGGGCCGTCAGGCTCTCGGCCAGGGGGTGGGGGATGGGCAGCGCGGCGCGCCCTGCGAGCTTGATGACCGTCGACAGCGGCAGCACGCCGTCGCCGACCACGTTGAAGGTGCCCGGGGCGTCGCGCAGGAGCGCGAGGTGCAGCGCCGCGATCGCGTCGACCTCGTGAAGGAACTGCACGAGCGGATCGAACCCCATCATCGTGGGCACGAGCCGGCGCGCGAGGTAGCGCGTCACGACGTTGTGGACGGTGGGGCCCAGGATGGGCGCCGTGCGCAGGACGGTGACCACCGTGCCGGGCGCGCGCGAGGCGAGGCGCCGGGCCTGCTCCTCGGCCTCGATCTTGTCGGCGAAGAACGGCTCGCGCGGGCTGGCGCGCAGCGGGTGCTCCTCGGTGAGGAAGTTCGGGTTGGTCGGCATCGCGCCGTAGAGCCACGTCTGCGACCAGAGCACGAGCTTTCGCACCTGGGCCTGCCGCGCGGCCACCGCGACGTGCATCGTCCCGACGCTCTCGAGCTCGTGGGCCCACGCCGCCGCGTGCGTCGGCGCCGGGAGGAAGGCCACGTGGGCGAGCGCGTCGACGCGCTCGGCGGCGAGGATCTCGGCGAGGAGGGTCTCGGCCGTCGGCTGCGTGAGGTCGACCTCGTAGGCGCGCGTCTTGGCTCCCGCGGTGGGCACGGCGGCGGTGTCGAGCGCCACGATGCGCGCGACGCGGTCGTCCTCCTCGAGCGAGCCGATCAGGTTGCTGCCCAGGAAGCCCGCCGCGCCCGTCACGGCGACGACGCGCGCGCGCGGCCCCCCGAGCGGCGAACCGCCGCGCGGGGCGAGCTGGATGGGGTGGGAGGACGGGGGCATGAAAAAGCTGAACCGTGCGGGAAGGTAGTCGGAACTCGGGGCGTCCGGCTAGCCGTGTTAAGCTGAGAGAGCGCGATGACGATCTCCACCATCCCGGCCCCGATGGGCCTGGGTCCATACGAGCTCGTACGGCGGCTCGCGACCGGTGGGATGGCAGAGGTGTACCTCGCGCGCCGCGCCGGCCCCCACGGCTTCCAGAAGCTCGTCGCGCTCAAGCGCATCCTGCCGCAGTTCGGGCGCGATCCGGACTTCGTCGCGATGTTCGTCGACGAGGCCCGCGTGTGCGCCCGGTTGGCGCACCCGAACATCGTGCAGGTCTTCGACTTCGGCGAGCAGGACGGCGCGCTGTACATGGCGATGGAGTACGTGGACGGCACGACGGCCGCGCGCCTGGTGCGCGCCGCGGCGGGGCAGGCCGAGGAGATTCCGCTCGACGTGTGCCTGCACATCGCGCTGTCGCTGCTGCGCGCGCTCGAGTACGCGCACACCGCCCGCGACGAGGGCGGCAAGCTGCTCGAGCTGGTGCACCGGGACGTCTCGCCCGGCAACGTCCTCATCGATCGCTCCGGGACCGTGAAGCTCACCGACTTCGGGATCGCCCGGGCCGTGGAGATCGAGCGGCGCACCGACGCCGGTCAGCTCAAGGGCAAGCTGGGGTACATGTCGCCCGAGCAGGTCGTCGGGCGGGAGCTCGACGCGCGCAGCGATCTGTTCACGCTCGGCATCGTGCTGGCCGAGATGCTCATCCTGCGGCCCCTCTTCAGCGGCGGCAAGGAGCTCGACGTCCTCTTGCGCATCCGCGACGCGGACCTCGGCGCGATCGACCGCGCCGGCGCGCGCGTCCCCGACGATGTGCGCGCGGTGCTCTTCCGCGCGCTGGCGCGCGACCCCGCGATGCGGTGGCCGAGCGCCGCGGCCTTCGCCGAGGCCCTCGAGGAGATCGTCCGCCGGCGGCGGCTGCAGGTCGGCCCGGCGCGCCTCGCCGCGTTCATCGAGAGGCTCGGCCTCGTGAGCGCGGCGGAGGGAGAGGACGGCGAGTCCGGCACGCCGTCCACGGCGCCCATCGAGTGCGACACCAACACGCGGCGCGTGCTGCGCGAGGAGGAGGCGGTCGCGCCGGCCCCGAGCTCGAAGCCGGTGGCGCCGGAGATCTACCGGGTCAAGAAGGGCAGCGAGCTGCTCGGCCCGATGGCGTACCCGCGCCTGGTGGAGCTCTTCGCGACGGGGCAGCTCGGGGCGTCCTCCGAGATCTCGCGCGAGAACGGCCGCTTCCGGCCGGCCAACGAGGTGGCGGAGGTCTCGCGCTTCTTCACGAGCCCCGCCCTCGCGTGGGACACCGACTTCGTGACGGAGGCCGTCGAGCGCGGCCCGATCGGCGCCCGGAGCGTGCCGTCGCGGCTGTTCCGGCTCGCCGTGCGCCGCGAGACGGGCGCCCTGGCCCTGCGCGACGGCGCGCGCCGCAAGCGGATCTTCTTCGTCGAGGGCACCCCGGAGTTCGTGACCTCCACCGACCGGAGCGAGCTGCTCGGCGAGCTCCTCGTCGAGCGCGGCCAGGTCCTGCGCATCGAGGTCGAGATGGCGCTCGCCATGCTGCCGCGCACCGGCGGTCACCTGGGCGACGCGCTCGTCGGCCTCGGGGTGCTCCGTCCCATCGAGCTGTTCCGGGCCATCCACGACCAGACGCGCGAGCGGCTCGCCGACGCGTTCCGCTGGCGGTCGGGCGACGTCGTGTTCGCGCGCGGGGTGCGCTCCCAGCAGGAGACGCTGCCGCTCGGGGTCGACACCTACGAGCTCATTGGCCGCGGGATCCGGCAGGGGTACCCGGACGCGGAGATCGAGGGCCTCCTGGCCCCCGCCATGGATCACGCGGTCGAGCGCGTGTCCGCGCCGCCGGTGCGTCTCGAGATGTTCCGCCTCCCGGCGCCCGAGGCCGCCGTGCTCGAGGCGGTGACGGGCAAGGCCACGGTGCGCGAGCTCGAGGCGCAGCTCGTGGTGCGGGGCGTGGCCGACCGCGCGCAGGTGCTGCGGGCGATCTTCCTGGGCCTGGTGTGCGAGCTGCTCCGGAGCCCCGCGTGGCCCGCGCTCGCGGCGACGTAGGGGGGGGCGCACCCTCGTGAGGCTCGGCGTCCGCGCGAAGCTCTTCCTCATCTCCGTCGTGCTCAGCGTCGCGTCCATGACCGCGGCGGACGCCTACCTGACGACCTCGCTGACGTCGCACATGACCGAGACGATCCGCGCGGACCTGCTGATCCGCGCGCGGCTGGTCGCGCGCGAGGCGGCCGCCGGCCGCCTCGACGTCGGCGGCGACCGCGCGGCGTGGGACGCCCTGGCCGACGGCATCGCCGCCTCGGCCCGCGAGCGGGTCACCCTCATCGGGCGTGACGGCGTCGTGCTGGGCGACTCGCACGTGGCCCTCGCCGACCTGCCCGGTGTGGAGAACCACGCCACGCGCCCCGAGGTGGCGAGCGCCCTGGAGCGCGGGGAGGGGACCGCCGAGCGGCTGAGCGCCACGGTGGGCCAGTCGATGATGTACGCGGCGGCGATCTTCCGGCGCGGCGGCGTCGTGGCGGGCGTCGCGCGCGTGGCCGAGCCGCTCGTCGAGGTCGACCGCGCGACGGCGGACGTCCGCAAGCTCGTGTGGCTCGGGTCCGCGATCGCGCTCGCCCTGGCGCTGATGCTCTCGAGCGCCGTCTCGAAGCGCATGTCGGCGGCGATCGCCGGCCTGACCGACACCGCGAGGCGCATGGCCGAGGGCGACCTGTCGGTCCGCACCCGCGTCGACGGCGACGACGAGGTGGCGGCGCTCGGCAAGGCGCTCGACCGCCTCGCGGGCAGCCTGGCGCGGACGATGACCGAGCTGCGGACCCAGCGCGACCTGCAGGGGCGCATCCTCGACGCCATGCACGAGGGGGTCCTGGTGCTGGACCGCGACGGGCACGTCGTCCTGGTCAATCCCGCGCTGCGCGCCATGCTGCTGCTGGGTGCGGAGTCGACCGGCAAGCTCCTCCTCGAGAGCGTGCGCCACGCCGACCTCGCGGAGCTGCTCGAGGCGGCGCGCGGAGCCCACGCCATGGCCCCGACCGAGATCGACCTGCCCGGGCTCAAGCCGCGCCGCCTGCTGGTGCACGCCTCGCCGCTGCTCGGCGACGACGAGCGCCTCCTCGTCGTGTTCGTCGACGTGACCGAGCTGCGGCGGCTCGAGTCGCTCCGCCGGGACTTCGTGGCCAACGCGTCGCACGAGCTGCGCACGCCCATCGCCGCCGTGCGGTCCGCCACCGAGACGCTGCAGGACGGCGCGCTGGGCGACGCGGAGGCCGCCGCGCGGTTCGTGGACATCATCGATCGCAACGCGGCGCGCCTGCAGAGCCTCGTCGAGGACATGCTCGATCTCTCGAAGCTCGACTCGAAGGAGTTCAAGCTGAAGCGCGAGCGCGTCGAGCTGTCGAGCGTCGTGCCGATCGTGCTCGGGCTGTTCCGCGAGCGCGCGGAGAAGAAGGGCGTCCGCCTGCGCGCGGAGCTGCCCGGGGCGCCCGTCGCCGTGGAGGGGGACGCGCGCGCGATCGAGCACGTGCTGTCGAACCTGGTCGACAACGCCGTCAAGTACTGCCCCGGGGGCTCGGAGGTCGTCGTCCGCGCGGCGCGCGAGGCCGATCGAGTGCGGCTCGTGGTCTCGGACACGGGCCCCGGCATCCCGGCCGAGCACCTGCCTCGCCTCTTCGAGCGCTTCTACCGCGTCGACGCGGGCCGCTCGCGCGAGCTCGGCGGCACGGGCCTGGGGCTGTCGATCGTCAAGCACATGGTCGAGGCCATGCGCGGCACGGTGTCGGTCGAGAGCCAGGTCGGCCGCGGCTCGACCTTCGCGGTGTCGCTGGGCGCGGCCGCGACCTGAGCGGCGTCAACCGCGCTCGAGCCCGCCGGCGCGCCCGTGG
>JAJYCT010000305.1 GCA_021778125.1 Myxococcales bacterium | reverse complement strand
GGCCGCGCTCGAGGTCGCCCGCGTGCAGCTCGCCGAGGCCCAGGTGCTCTGCCCGTTCGATGGTCTGGTCGTGCAGCGCAACGTGGAGCCCGGCGAGTGGGCGGCGCCGGGCACCCCCGTCGTGACGGTCGAGGATCTCTCGCTGCTCTGGGTCCGCCTCGACATCGGCGAGGACCGGCTGGGCGGCCTGCACATCGGCCAGCCCGCCGACGTCCGCGTCGTGGCCGAGCCGGGGCGCAGCTACCCGGGGCACGTCGTCGAGATCGGGGCCGAGGGCGACTTCGCCGTCAACCGCGACGTCAAGCGAGGGCGCCCCGACATCCGCACCTTCCTCGTGCGCGTGGCCATCGACCGGCCCGGCCCGTCGCTCCGCCCGGGGATGACCGCCGAGGTCTCGTTCCCCGCGCTCGCGGCGCCCGCGCCCGACGGTCAGCCGCAGGCGGGGCGATGAGGGGCTCCGATGAACCCCGAGCTCGCGATCGAGGTCCGCCACGTCGTCAAGCGCTTCGGCAAGCTGGCGGCCGTCGACGACGTCGACCTCGAGGTGCGCCACGGAGAGCTCTTCGGCGTGCTGGGGCCCAACGGCGCCGGCAAGACGACGCTTGTGCGGATGCTCACGGGCATCGTGTCCATCACCTCGGGGGAGGCGAGCGTCGCGGGCATCGACGTCCGGCGCGATCCCGACGGCGTGCGGCGGGCGATCGGGGTCGTCTCCCAGGCCCTGACCTCCGACCTCGATCTCACCGGCCTCGAGAACCTCGACATCTACGCGCGCTTCTTCGACATGTCGCGCAGCGAGCGCGGCCCGCGCATCGAGGAGCTGCTGCGCGTCGTGGGCCTCTGGGATCGGCGGAAGTCGCTCGTCAAGACGTACTCCGGCGGCATGCGGCGCCGGCTGGAGATCGCGCGCGGGCTGGTGCACGCGCCCCGCGTGCTCTTCCTCGACGAGCCCACCATCGGCCTCGATCCGCAGAGCCGGCTGGTCATCTGGGATCTCCTGCGCGATCTGCGCAAGGGCTCGGACCTGACCGTCTCGCTCACCACGCACTACCTCGAAGAGGCCGAGGCGCTTTGCGACCGCGTGGCGATCGTCGATCGCGGCAAGATCGTGGCGCTCGGCACGCCGCAGGAGCTCAAGGCGCGCATCCCCGGCAGCGACACCGTCGACCTCTCGCTCGGATCGCCGCCGTCGGACGCGAGGCTGGCGGAGCTCGGCGCCCTCGCGGGCGTGCGCGACGTCGCGCGGACGGCGGACGGCGTGCGCGTGCGGGCCGACGGCGGCGCGACGCTCCTGCCGAGGCTCATCGAGATCCTGCGCGTCGACGGCCTGCAGGTGACGGCCGCCGCCCTGCAGCGCATCAGCCTGGAGGACGTCTTCATCCACTTCACGGGCCGCACCCTGCGCGAGGAAAGCTCCGCGGCGGGCCAGGGCTTCGTCCCGCCGCGGAGGTTCACGTGAGACGCATCCTGGCCGTGATGGAGCGCGATCTCCTGCGGGTGCTGCGCAACCCGGCGGCGCTCTTCTCGTCGGTGCTCTTGCCGGTGCTCTACCTGCTCATCCTCGGCAACTCCCTCAACGGGCCGCTGACCGGCCTGCGGCTGGGCGTGGTGAGCGCCGACCAGGGCCCCGAGGCGCGCGCGCTGCTCGGCGCCCTGCAGGCCGTCGAGCAGGGCCCCGGCACCGTCGTGATCGTGCCGCTCGACGATCCGGTCCGGGGCTTCGCCCTGCTGCACGAGGGCGACATCTCGGGGCTGCTCGTCGTACCGTCGACCTTCTCGCACGATCGCTCGCACGGCCTCGCCGCCTCCGCCGGCCTCTACGTGGACAACGTCGACGCCGTGGCGGCCGGCGCCATCGAGGGCGCGATCGAGGCCGCCGTGGCCACGGCCGACCAGCCGCTCGTCCGCTTCGAGCGCGGCCTGGGGCCGGCCGCGGTCCGGCCGCAGGAGATCTACCCGCGCGTCGACTACGACACGTCGCTCATCCCCGGCGTCGTCGTGATGTCGCTCTTCATGGGGAGCATGCTGAGCGGCGCCTTCAACCTGATCATGGACCGCTTCCTCGGCGTCCACGAGAGCTTCCTCTCCACGCCGCTGCGCAAGGCCGACATCAACCTCGGCATCCTGCTCTCGGGGACCGTCGTCACGCTCGCCTCGAGCACGCTGGTGCTCGCCATCGGCCTGCTGATGACCGGCGCGCGCGTGCACGGCGGCCTCGCCGGCTACGCGGCGCTGCTCGGCGTCATGGTCCTGACGGGGCTGGGGCTCCTGGCGATGACGATGACCATCATGGGCCGCGCCGGCCACCCGCGCATCGCCGGGGTGCTCAACGGGTTCCTCAGCGTCATCCTCTTCTTCCCGAGCGGCGCGCTCTACCCGCTGGCGAGCTTCCCCGGGTGGCTGCGCGCCTTCGCGCGGATCGATCCCGAGACGCACGCCGTCGCGGCCCTCAAGGCCATCCTCTTCCGCGGCGGCGACCTCTCCGCCGCCGGCCAGCACGTCGCCTTCCTCGGTGCGTTCACCGCCGTGATGCTCGTCGTGTCGACGCTGGCGATGAAGCGGACGCTGTGACGTCTCGTCGACCGTCGCGGGCATTCGGGTCATGATGACCTCCACGCGCCGGCGACGCGAACCACGCGCGCGCATCCCTTGCCGGCGTCACCGCCTCTAGGCCTCGCCCTCGACGGGCGAACGTCTACTGGGCGGACGACGGCGGATTCGCCTCACGGACAGGGGCAGCAGTAGAGGGTGACGTCGGCCGGCGTCGGCAGCGGCACGACCTTGCAGCCCAGCGACGGATCCGGGCTCGGGACCGGGACGCTGGACGTCCCCGCGCCCGACGGCGGGGCGCACGAGACCTCGTACTCGCTCGACGTGCACACGTTCGTGCACTGGTTCGAGGGCTCCTGGCACACCTGGCCAGTCGCGACCGGCTTGCACTGCGCGCCCGCGTCGTTGGACACAGTGGCCGCGCTCGGCGCGACGCACGCGGCGCCGTCCGCGCCGGTCGTCTTGCCGCCCGAGCTCGACGTGGAGCTGCACGCTAGGGCGCTCAGGGCTGCGACGGGGATTAGCTGCGCACGAGACGCGAGGAGGGTCCAGAGCGGCGCCCGTCGAACCCGCATGCCATCATCATGAAGGGGCACATACGGAGAGCCCACGGAAATCGCGGGGGCAAAATTCGTTGCGCGCGCTGGACCGACTCGGCTCCAACCTCGCGGAATCGCGAACGCCAGCCGGGGGGAGTGTCACGGACGTCGGGGCCGGATCGATGGGCAGGTCGCTCGGTGACGATGGGGGCCCGACCAGCAGAACAGCTCCCAGGGGATCGACCGCGTCATGGGCAGCGTGCACGTCGAGCCCGGGGACGAACCTGGCGAGTTTCGGGTATGGCTGGAGCGCGGGGAGTGATCGAAAAGACTGCCCCAAATCGAAAGGCCTCGCGCTCAATCGTTGGGTCGGACCGCGATGCTCGAACCGGGATCGCGCGTCGCGCGGCCGGGGGCGTCCCCGGTGACATCTTCGAGTCGACGACGCGCACGCTGCGGTGCGGGGATGGACTATTTCTCCCACACCAGCAACGCACGCGCGCTCCTCGCTCGCCTCACGCCTTCCAGCGCAGCTGCGCCACCGTCGCCGGCTCCCCGGTCCACGCCTTCGACGAGAACCACGCCGTGACGTCCCGCGCCCCGGCCACCTCCAGCAGCCGCTCGAAGAACCCGAGCGTCTGCCACGACGCGGCCTCTTCGGCGCGCGGGCCCATGGCGTAGGCGACCTGGACGGACGCCTCGCCGTCCGAGATGCTCTGGATCTCGAGGGCGGGGTAGTCGAAGAAGCTCCGGCGCAGGACCTGGAAGCGCATGAGCGAGTCGCGCGGGTCCCCGGGAGCGAGCAGGTTGGGGGTGCTCTCGCAGAGCCAGTCGATCGACGCGCGCCCGAAGGTGCGCACCATCTCGAGGTCGCCGTGAACCACTTCGTCGAGTATGGCGAGGCCCATGCGCTCGAAGGTCTCCATCGGGCACCACTCGCCCGGCTCGATGCGCCTCGCGAGGAAGCCGAGATCGACGGGCTGCAGGCGCCCGGACCAGTCGACGTCCTTGTGGACGCGGAGCATGCGCACGTAGTCGGCGAAGAGGATCCCTTTGACGCGGCGTTCGGCGGCGGACACGGAAGGCGTCACGCTACCACGCGCGAGGCGAGCCTCGGCGGCCTCGAACCCGACCCCGAACGCTGGAAAGCTACCGCGTGCTCGTCGACGCCTGCGGCACCGCGGGCCGCACGATGGGCACGTAGGTCTCGAACCGCCGCTGGTAGGACCGAAAGACGGGGTCGCGGCGCGCGGCGAGCCACAGGACGTCGAGCTGTTCCCGGTCGACTGGACCCTTGGCGCGGGCGCGCAGGTCGTCGGCGCGGGCGAGCGCCCGGTTCAGCCACGACGCGGCAGCGGCCGGATCACGACGATCGGCCGCGTTCAGCGCCCAGGCGGTCGATGGTGATGGTCGTGAGGCCGGCGGCCGGGTCGAAGCGAGCACTCGCCTCCACGTGCCAATCGCCCGCCTCGACGCTCGGAACGAAGGACTGCTCGAGGACGTTCAGATCCCACGCGGCGCTCAGCGCGGAGGCCGTCATGTCGGCGGCGAACGAGAGCTCGGCTCGCCCCGCGCCCAGGGGAGAGTCGTCGCGCTCGCGCGTCACGTGGAGATCGAGCGGCGCGTCGGCGGAGCCCGCGGTCGCGCGCACGCGCCACCCACTCCGACCCGGTTCGGCCGTGGCCGCCGCCCCGAGGCCCCGCGCGCAGTCGCGTTCGACGACGCGGCCTCCCTGCGTCCACACCACCTCGCCGGAAAGGACGTGCAGTCGCGCCCAGCCGTAGTCGACGTCGAGGCCGCTCGCGGAGCGCACGAGATCTTGCACGTGCCGCTTGAGCCACGGCCGATTCAGCTCGAGGGGAGCGATCAAGAAGAGCGCGATGGCCAGCGAGACGATGTCGGCGAAAACGCGCGGCGCCGGGCCCCTGGGACGCGAGGGCCGAACGCCGCCGCTCTTGGGAAGCGGCAACGACAAGGTCTGAGCGCGCATGGCTCACCGCCATGTGGGTAGGTAAGCCCCATACCGGGCGCTTCCGCGCTCGTGGCCTCGACCGGTCCGTTCCCGACGGGCGTCCGCGCGCCACGCGCCTCGCCGCGGAACCTTCTGCACGGCGCACGAGGTGGGTGACGCACGCGACCCCGACCTCGCCCCGCCTCACCCCACGGGCACGTGATACAGCACCACGTACACCACGACGCCCGTCACCGACACGTACAGCCAGATCGGGAACGTCCACCGCGCCACGCGGCGGTGTCTCTCGAAGCGCTTCTTGTACGCGAGGAAGAGGGCGGCGCCGACGAGGGGCACCACGGCCATCGCCAGCAGCATGTGCGAGACGAGCACCGCGAGGTAGGCCGCGTGCAGCCACCCGCGGTGCGGATCGGCGTGCGTGCCCGTCAGGGCGACGCGGGTGAGGTACGAGCAGAGAAAGAGCGCCGACACGACGAACGCCCCCAGCATGAACCCGCGGTGCACGGGAACGCGCTTGCGCGCGATCGCGGCGCGCCCCGCGAGCAGCAGCACCGCGGCCGTCCCGTTGAGCGTCGCGTTCACCGCCGCCAGCGTGTCGCCCCACTCCGCGCTCGTCATGGTCGCTCCCGATCGAGGCGCTCGACGTCGTCGCGCACCCGGTCGAGCGCCTTCGCCTCGTCGGTCGCGTAGTAGCCCCGGATGCGCCCCGCGCGGTCGACCAGCACGAACCAGTCGCCGTGCGTGACGTCGGTGTCGCCGGCGCCCTTGTCGATCTTCGCCGCCGAGATCTTGAAGCCCTGCACCACGGTGCGGATCACGTCGTCGACGGGGCCGGTCACGAACGTCCAGCGGGCGAGGTCGGCGCCCGACCGGGCGGCGTAGGCCGCGAGCACGGCGGGCGTGTCCGTCTCGGGGTCCACCGAGAACGACACCAGGCGCGCGTCGCTGCCGTCCTTCGCCAGGGCCGCCTGCAGCGTCGCCATGCGCGCCGTCAGGCGCGGGCAGGAGCTCTTGCACGTCGTGAAGACGAAGTCGGCGACCGTCGCGTGGCCGAGCATCGTCTGCGTCGTGTACGGCGCGCCGCGCGCGTCGACGAGCGCGAACGCAGGCACCTGGCCGAGCACGGGCAGGGGCTGCCGGGGCCGCAGCGAGCGGCCGACCAGCGCCACGACGACCGCGAGCGCGACGCCCCCGAGCGTGACGACCGCCTTGTTCACCCGGATCACCGCGTGCGGTCGAGCAGGAGCGCGACGACGAGGATCGACAGGTACGGGATCGAGTAGGCGAACACGTGCTTCGCCCACCGCGCCGCGTCGAGGCGCGCCCCGCGCAGGCCGCGCAGCGCCATCGCGAGGAAGCCGGCCCCAAGGACCGTCGCGACCGCCAGGTACGTGCGCCCCGCGAGCCCGAGCGGCACGAAGAGCAGCGACGTCGCGACCAGGAGCACCGTCCAGAGGGCGACCATGTGTCGCGCCGCCGCCTGCCCGTGCTGGACGCTCACGACCTGGAGCCCCGCGCGCGCGTAATCGCTCTCCCGGAAGATCGAGATCGCGGCGAAGTGCGGCACCTGCCAGAGGAACAGCACGCCAAAGAGCAGCGCCCCGCCGAGGCCGACCGACCCGGCGGCCGTGGTCCACCCGAGCAGCGGCGGCATGGCGCCGGGCACCGCGCCCACGAGCAGCGCCAGGTGCGTGTGCTTCTTGAGCGGCGTGTAGATGACGA
>JAJYCT010000023.1 GCA_021778125.1 Myxococcales bacterium | reverse complement strand
TCACGGTCGATCCGGCGCTCGACACCGAGCCCGATCCCGCGGCGCCCCCGCCGTCCGAGCCCGAGCGCATCTTCCCGCTCGACGCCGCCGAGGCGCTCTGCGGGCGGCGCGACGACCGGCAGCACATCCTCCCGGCGATCCCGCTGCACGATCCGGGCGCCTCGCGCCGGCACGCGCGCTTCCTGGTCGGTCGGGGCGGCGCGGTGTCGCTGCACGATCTCGCGTCGACCAACGGCACGAAGCTCAACGGCCGCGACGTCGTCTCCGGCTCGGTCGTGCCGATGGCGGAGGGCGACGAGGTGACGCTCGGCCGCTGGACGCGCATCCGGCTCAGGAAGCGGGCGTGACGGCGACCCCGCCGCACGCTCCGCGCTGGACGACGCCGCGCGTGCTCTCGGCCCTGCTCGGGCTCGCGTGGCTCGCGTCGGCGCTCGTGCTCGCGGTGGGGCTTCGCGCGCTCGACGCCGATCGGGCCGCGCTGCGCGTCCTGCGCACCGAGGCCGCGCCGACGATCGTCGTCGCGCAGCAGCTGGGCGCGGAGCTCGCGGGCCTCGACGCGCAGCTTGCCGTGTCGATGCTCGCTGCGGGCCCGGCGCGCCACGCCGCCCAGGAGCAGTTCGAGGCGGGCCGCGCGGCCGTCGCACGCCGCCTCGTCGACGCGGCGAGCTACGTGACTCTTGGCGACGCCGAGCGCACGCCGGTCGTCGTCATGACCGAGGAGCTCGGGCGCTACCTCGAGCTCGCGGCGCGCGCGCAGGCGCTCTACGCGAGCGGCGATCGCGACGGCGCGCTCGGCCTGGTGCGGCAGGCGACCGACCACATGCACGAGCGCATCCTGCCGCGCGCCCTGGACCTCGATCGGATCAAGCGCGATCACCTGGACCTGCGCTACGAGGCGGCGCAGGCGCGCAGCCAGGGCTTCGAGGTCGAGGCGATCGCGGCGGGCGCGCTGCTGCTGGTGGTGCTGCTGGGCGCGCAGGTCTTCGTGCGCGTGCGGATGCGGCGGCGCGTGGTGCCGGCGCTGCTGGTGGCGGCGATCGTCGCCGCCGCGTTCACGAGCTATCTGGTGGGCCGCTTCCGCGTCGCGCGCGAGGACCGGCGCGTCGCGCGCGACGACGCGTTCAACTCGCTGCACCTGCTCTGGCGCGCGCGCGCCGTGGCCGAGGACGCGCGGGGCGACGACGTGCGGTGGCTGCTCGACCGGCCGCGCGCGGCCTTCTACCAGTCGGCCTACTCGGTGAAGATCGCGCAGCTTTCGTCCGAGCCGGCGACGACGAAGCCCGCGGACGATGCCGGGGGGCTTCTGCCCGACGAGGTGCGCAACGTCACATTCGATGGCGAGCGCGACGCCGCGCAGGCGGCCGTCGACGCGCTCGCCGACGTCACGCACGCCGACGATGCCGTGCGGCGGCTGGAGCGGTCGGGCAACCACGAGGGCGCGGTGGACCACGCCCTCGCTCTGCGGTCGGACGGGGCGCGCGCGGCGTTCGAGCGCCTCGACGCGGCGCTGCAGGCGACGATCGCGATCAACCAGAGCGCGTTCGACGCGGTGCTCGGGCGGGCCGACTCGGGGCTGCGCCGCGCGGAGTGGGTCGATCCGGCCGTGGCGCTGGTGCTCGCCCTGTTCGCGTGGCTCGGCATCCGGCCGCGCGTGCGCGAATATGCAGGCTGAGCGATGAGCGTCGAGGCAGTGGACCTGCGGCTGGCCGAGTGGGACGAGCGCCTCGCGCGCATCGACGAGAGCCTGCTCGCGCTCGAGGCCGAGCCGACCTACCAGATGCTTGCGCCGCGGTCGCTGCCGCGCGCGCCGCTCGAGGGCGAGACGGCGCGCGTGGTGGGGCCGGCGCTCGACGCGCTGGGCGAGGTGTTCGAGCAGCGGGGGCGGCTGACCGAGGTGCTCGATCGCGCGCGGGCGGTGCGCGCGGGGATGGACGGGGCGTTCTGGGGCAACGACGAGCGGGAGCGCGAGATCGCGGCGCTGCTCGACGGGCCGTCGGTCGCGCTGCCGCCGCGCGTGACGCCGCTGTCGCGCAGAACGCTGCTCGATCCGGCGGCCGAGGAGGTGCGCGCGGCGCCGGCGCAGGTCCTGGCGGCGATGGCGGGGGCGTTCGAGCGGGCGCGCGACGCGGTGGTGGCGGTGCAGCGAGCGTGGGAGACCGTGGACCCGGCGCTGCGGCGAATGGAGCGTCAGCTCGAGGATGCGCGCGCGTCGGCGGCGTCGCTGGGCGTGGAGGCGGTGGTAGCGGGCGAGCTCGGAGCGATCGAGGGGGAGCTGGGGGCGGCGCGGGTGCGGGTGGCGCGCGATCCGCTGGGGACGAGCGGCGAGGTCGTGGGGCGTCTGTCGCCGCGGGTCGGGGCGCTGGCGGCGGAGCTGGGGGCGACGGCGGCGCAGCGGGGGCGGGTGGAGCAGGGGCTGGTGCGCGCGCGGGAGCTGCTGGCGGAGGTGCGGGTGGTGCGGGGGCGGGCGGCGGCGGCGGTGGTGGCATTTCCCGAGGAGGTGGAGGGGGGCCGGGCGCCGGGAATGGCGACCGACGAGGGGCTGGTGGAGGGGCTGGCGCCGTGGCTGGGGAAGATGGGGGAGGCGGCGGCGCGGGGCCGGTGGGCGGCGGCGGAGGTGGGGCTTCAGAAGTGGACGGAGGCGGCGCGGGCGTACGTGGCGAACGATGGTCCGATCGCGGCGGCGTTCGAGGCGGTCCTGGGGCGGCGCGAGGAGCTGGCGGGACGCCTGTCGGCGCGGCGGGCGCAGGCGGCGGCGCGCGGGGTGGTGGTGGGGGCGGACGCGGAGGCGGCGGCCCGGGAGGCGGAGGGGCTCCTGGCGAGGCGGCCGGCGCGCCTGGCAAGGGTGACGGAGCTGGTGGAGCGGTACGAGAGGGCGGTGACGGGGAGGGGAGGCGGGGGGAGGGGGTAGGGCGCGGCGCGGGTGCCTTCGTCCGCGTCGGGTCGGGTCGAGTCGAGGGGGCGCCCTCGTCGCGCCTGCGGAGCTCGCTCGTTTGACGCATCGCCCCACGTGCGCGGAGCTTCCCGCGCCCCCCGTTCCCGCTACGCTTCCCTCGCGGGCATGTCTCTCTCTGCCCCCCCTCCCGGCGATGCCGTCGTCTCGTTCACGGTGGAGCGCTGGCGCGTGCCCCCGGCGACGCAGATCCGCAGCACGTGGCTCATCTCGTCGCAGGCGGCGCTGCGCGAGCGGGGGCATTTCGACGCCTACGATCAGCTCTTGCCGCCGCTGCGGCGCGTGGAGGTGCTGGGCGTCGTGCCGGGGCAGTGGCTGCCGATCGAGACGGCGGTCGCGCACTACGAGGCGTGCGATGGCCTGGGGCTCACCGACGAGGAGGTCGTCGAGATGGGCGAAGCGGCCACGCGGCGCGCGCTCACGTCCACGCTCGCGGTCTTCCTCAAGCTCGCGCGCGTCACCGGCGTGACGCCGTGGACCTTCTTCGGGCAGGCCGACAAGCTCTACGAGCGCACCGCGTGCGGCGGGCAGGTCGCCGTCTTCCGGCTGGGACCCAAGGACGCGCGCCTCGAGGTCGCCGGCTTCCCGCTCGCGAGGTTCCGCTACGTCCGCGTGGCGGTGCGCGGGATCATCCAGGCGATGACGGGCGCGCTCGCCGAGCGCGCGTACGTCCGCGAGGTGCCCGCGCTCTGCAGCGCGTCGACGCTTGGCTACGTCGTGTCGTGGGCGTGAGAGCGCGGCGCGGCGGCTCTCGCCGTCACGTGCTGCCGGGAACCCCGCCATCCCTGGTGCGCAGGTTCGCCGTGAGCGACTGGCGGATGCCGGCGCGCAGCTGCTCGAGCTCGGGCGCCGCCTGGCCTTCGGCGCGCACGCCGGTGTCGCCGAGCTTGTCGCTGAGCACGAGCGCGAGCAGCGCGTCGAGCAGGCTACCCCCGGCGCCCACGGAGCCGCCCGGGCTGCCGCCGCTCACGACGATCTTGGGCACGACGTCGACGTGCGCGGTCTCGATCGCCTCGGCGAAGCGGCTCATCACCTGCTGGGCCACCTGGAACTTGGGCCCGCCGTAGGCGCGCACCTGCTCCTCGGTCGCGATGGCCTGGCCGATGCCGATGCGCGCGGCCTTCTCGGCCTCGGCCTCGGCCAGGACGCGGATCTCGGCCGACTTCTGCAGCGAGCGCTGGTACTCAGCCTTGCCCTGGTTCTCCTGGATCGTGATCGCGATCTCGCTCTCGGTGAGCGATTGCTGCTGCTGGGCCTTGGCGGCCGCCTCGCGCAGCTCGCGCTCCTTGACCGCGGCCTTCTGCTGCTGGCCGAAGGTGGCGATCTGCTCCTCGGCGATCTGCCGCGCGCGCAGCTGCGTGAGGATCGTCTCGATCGCGCGGTCGTTGGGCGCGCTCGTCGGCGTGCCGATGAGCACCTCCTGCAGCTCCAGGTTGTAGGCGGCGAACTTGTCGCGCATCTCCTGCCCCGCGCGCAGCTGGATGTCGCTCCGTTGCTGGATCAGCTCGATGAGCGTGCGCGTCTGGCCGATGTTCTTGAAGTACGCGCTGACCATCGGGTCGAGCGTCTGCTCGACGAGGCGCTTGATGTCGCCGAAGCGCTGGATGACGAGCGGCGCCTTCTTGTAGTCGATGTGCACGACGACCGAGAGCGGCAACAGCGGCTCGAACGCGTCCTTGGTGATGAGCAAGACCTCGCTCAGGTTCTCGTCGTAGCGGTGCGAGCCGACCTCGGCGCGGTTCCACTTGAGGATGAAGTTGACCGTCGGCACCGGCAGCATCTTGCCGGCGTACGTGTTGAACGCGTACTTGCCGGGCAGCAGGGCCTCGTTCCACACGCCGCGCGTGTTCTTCGCCACGAGCTCGCCGTGCTTGTAGTCGGCGCCGGTCGTGTCGACGCCGCGCTCGCCCGTGTACGAGACGACGACGCCGACGGTGCCGACGTCGACGACGGTCTTGGGGATGGTCTCGACGGTCGCGAAGAGGCGGTTGATGTAGTAGGTGCCCTCGACGAGCACCTGCAGCTGCCGGCCACGCCGCCCGCCGGCCGCGAGGAAGCGCTCGGGATCCTGGAAGTTGTTGTGGTAGGTCGCGTCGTTTGCCGGATCCTCGCCGCACACGGGCGCGATGATCTCGCCCTGCGGCAGGCTCGGTCCGTCGTGCACCGTCGCGATGCCCACGAGGTCGTCGGCGCCCTTGAGGACGACGGGCGCGAAGCCGGCGCGCTCGCCGATGACGCCGGCCATCCGGCGGATCTTGTCGTCCTCCTCGCGGCTCAGGGGCAGGAAGTAGACCTTGTCGTACGTGATGACGACGAACTGCGCGAGGTTGAGGGCGTAGGTGCCCTCGCGCAGGATCTTGCGCTGCGGGCCCCTTTGCCCCCCGCTCTGCAGGAACGTGGCGACGTCGGTGAAGTCGTCGGCCTTGACGTTCGACGCGAGCGCCTGCATCGGCTCGAGCGGCAGGCCGTCGCGGGCGAAGACGTACCCGATGGTCCCCTGGGTGATGGTCACCAGGGGCATGCGGTGGACGCGGTACTGCACGGGCATCAGCCAGTGCAGGCCGCCGCGCAGGATCCACGGCTGGTAGCCGGCCTCGCCCCGGAGCGCGATGAGGCCGCTGACGATCGACCCCCGGCCGCTCCAGCGCTTCTCGACGACGCCGATGCGGTCGTTGGGGATGTAGCGCAGGCCGAGGAAGACGAAGACGAGGAGGAGGGCGACGCCTCCCCCGACGAGCCACTGAAGCCCCTCGAACCCTCCCGACGTCGCCATGCGCTCTCCTCCGGTCGCGGCGATGGTACGCCCCAGGCCTCCTCGACGGGGCCCAATCGCGGCCCCCCCGTGCCCGACGGTGTCGGATGAATGCCTACGACAGGGAACTTGTCCTGCGGGCCGCCGTTCCCTATCAGCACGCGCCGAAGCCGCGAGATTTTCGGCCTCTTGCTCTGGCTGCTCCTGGCGGCCCGTCGAAAGAACCGTTGTCTCGTCGACCTCGATTTCGTATAAGCGCGCGCGGTTCGGTCCCTCGAAGGTGTGTCGTCGTCCGGGCGGTTTCACGGCGGCACGAGGGGGTCAGAGCCCCCTCCGGCGACCCTCATTTCCCATGCAAATATTCCCCCGCTCACTCAACAAGCTGCCGCAGGTTGTAGGCGCGGCTTCGGTGCTGGGCCTCGTCGCGGTCACCGCCGTCATCTGGTACTTCTTCTCGCCCTGGTTCACGCAGGTCGGGTACACGCCGAAGCAGCCGGTGCCCTACTCGCACCGCCTGCACGCCGGGCAGCTCGGCATGGATTGCCGCTACTGCCACGCGAACGTCGAGCGGGCCCCCCTCGCGATGGTCCCGCCGACGGAGACCTGCATGAACTGCCACCAGGTGGTGAAGACCGACTCGGCCGCCCTCGCGCCGATCCGCGACTCGTGGACGAGCGGCAAGCCGATGGAGTGGATCCGCATCCACAAGCTGCCCGATTACGTGTACTTCGACCACAGCGTGCACGTCACGGCCGGCGTCGGCTGCGTCGAGTGCCACGGCCGGGTCGATCAGATGGAGCAGGTCCGGATGGAGAAGCCCCTGAGCATGGGCTGGTGCCTCGAGTGCCACCGCGACGTGAAGGCCAACCAGGGCGACAGCCTCCGCATCCGGCCGGTCGCGGAGATGACGAACATGAGCTGGACGCACCAGGGTCACGTCGACCCTCCGCGCCGCCTCGATCCGCCGGAGAACTGCTGGGGGTGCCACCGATGAGCAAGCGCGCTCCCAACGCGGCGCTCCCGCCGTCGATCGACGGATCGCCGGAGTTTCCGCAGGGCCACACCGAGACGCCGCCCAGCGACGAGGCGCTCTACCTCGGGCGCCGCGGGCTGCTCGGCGCCATGGCCGCCACCTTCGCCCTGGTCGGGGCCGAGGGCTGCCGCCGTCCGGTCGAGAAGATCGTGCCGTACGGCAAGATGCCCGAAGACATCATTCCGGGCGTGCCGTCGCACTACGCCACGGTGCTGCAGCGCCGCGGTGACGCGCTCGGTCTCATCGTCGAGAGCCACGAGGGCCGCCCGACGAAGGTCGAGGGCAACGAGACCCACCCGTCGAGCTTCGGCGGCGCCGATCTCGTCGCGCAGGCCGCGATCCTTGAGCTGTACGATCCGGAGCGCTCGACTGCGCCGCGCAAGGGCGGCGCGCCCGCGACGTGGGACGACTTCGACAAGGAGCTCGGCGCGAAGCTCGCGGCCTACGACAAGGACCAGGGCGCGCGGCTCCGGCTGCTCGCGCCCCCCACGCTGTCGCCGACGTTCCTGCGCATGAGGGCGGCTCTCGCGCAACGCTTCCCCAAGGCGCGCGTGCACACCTGGTCGGCCGTGGCCGACAGCCATGCGCGCGAGGGGGCGCGGATCGCGTTCGGCAAGCCCTTCTCCACGCTGAACCTCGTCGACCGCGCGCGTGTCGTGCTCTCGCTCGACAGCGACTTTCTGCAGACCGAGTCCGGCTCGGTGCGCGCCTCCAAGGCGTTCGCCTCCGGGCGTCGCATGCGCAGCGCCCGCGAGACGATGAACCGGCTCTACGTCGTCGAGCCGGCGCGGACCGTCACCGGCAACATGGCCGACCACCGCCTGCGCCTGCCGGCGGGCGACGTCGAGCGCTACACGTACGCGCTGGCCGCCGAGCTCGCGAAGCTGGGCGCCCCCATGGGCCCCGAGCTCTCGGCGTCGATCGCCAGGCGCGCCTCGGCCGAGGACATCCCGGCCAAGTGGCTCGAGGCCGTCGCCAAGGACCTCGCGTCCAACCGTGGCCGCGCCCTGGTCATCGCGGGCTCCCGCCAGCCGGCCGTCGTCCACGCCCTGGTGCACGCGCTCAACGCGGCGCTCGGCGCGACGAACGCGACGGTCGCGTACGTGCCCCCGGCCGATCCCGACGAGCTCGACGCGGCGACGGACCTCAAGTCCCTCACCGACGCGATGGCGGCGGGGCAGGTCGACGGGCTCGTCGTTCTGGCCGGCAACCCGGTCTACGACGCCCCCGCCGACCTGGCGTTCGGGGCCAAGCTGGCCAAGGTGCCCTTCAGCGTCCACGCGTCGCTGTTCGTCGACGAGACGGGCGACAAGTGCACGTGGCACGTCCCGCTGGCTCACCAGTTCGAGGCCTGGGGCGACGCGCGGTCGCTCGACGGGACCGTGTCGGTGCAGCAACCGCTCATCGCGCCGCTCTACGGCGGCCGCAGCGACATCGAGCTGCTCGCGCAGATCGCCGGCTCGCCCGAGCGCGCGGGCCACGACGCCGTCCGCAACACGGCCAACGGCCTGCTGCTCGGCGGCCGGCAGCTCGCGGCCTGCTCGGCGCCCGACGACCTCGGGATGCTCCAGTGCAAGGATGCGTCGGGCAATACGGTGCCGGTCCGCATGACCGACCTCGATCGCGAGTGGAACCGCGCGCTCGCCGCCGGCGTCCTGCAGCGCGGGCAGGCCCGCCAGATGCCCATCGCCGCGAACGCGTCGGCGATCGCCGGCGTGATCGGCGCACGCAAGGCGCCCGCCAAGGGGGCCTTGGAGGCGACCTTCGCCCCGTGCCCGAAGGTGGTCGACGGGCGCTACGCGAACAGCACGTGGCTCCAGGAGCTACCCGACCCCGTGACGAAGCTCGTCTGGGACAACGCGGCGATCCTGTCGCCGGCGACGGCCAGGGAGCTCGGCGTCGCCGCCAAGGACATGGTCACGATCAAGGCCGGCGAGCGGTCGATCACCGCCGCCGTCTGGATCGTCCCCGGTCAGGCCGACCACTCGGTCGCGCTGACGCTCGGCTGGGGCCGGACCAAGGCGGGCCGCATCGGCAACGGTCGCGGCTTCGACGTCAACCCGCTGCGGACCAGCGACGCGCTCGGCTTCGTCGCCGGCGTGACCATCGCGAAGGCGGGAGGCGAGCCGTACTTCCTCGCCCAGACGCAGGAGAACAACTCCACCGAGGGGCGCCCGCTCGCCCACGAGGCCACGCTCGCCGAGTACCAGAAGAAGCCGAACTTCGCGGCCCTCGACGCGCCGCCCCCGCGCTCGCTGCCGCTCTGGGAGCAGGCGGACTACTCCAAGGGCCACCAGTGGGGCATGGTCGTCGACCTCAACGCCTGCACCGGCTGCAGCGCGTGCGTGGTCGCTTGCATGGCCGAGAACAACGTCCCGGTCGTCGGCAAGACCGAGACGTGGCGCGGCCGCGAGATGCACTGGATCCGCATCGACCGCTACTACGTCGAGAAGCCCGAGATCGGGGCGACCGCCGACGAGCCAGCCGTCGTGAGCCAGCCGCTCATGTGCGTGCACTGCGAGGAGGCGCCCTGCGAGAACGTGTGCCCGGTCAACGCGACCACGCACGGCGAAGAGGGCCTCAACGAGATGGCGTACAACCGGTGCATCGGCACCCGCTACTGCGCCAACAACTGCCCGTACAAGGTGCGCCGGTTCAACTACCTCAACTGGCACAACGACTCGGTCTGGAAGGAGACGGGCGGCCTCCCCGAGACGCTCGCGATGCAGCAGAACCCGAACGTCACCGTCCGGTTCCGCGGCGTCATGGAGAAGTGTAGCTACTGCGTGCAGCGCATCCAGAGCGCCAAGATCAAGGCAAAACGCGAGTACCGCGAGCTGCGCGACGGCGAGATTCGCTCGGCCTGCCAGCAGACGTGCCCGTCCGACGCCATCACGTTCGGTGACCTCAACGACGTGAACACGGCCGTCTCGCGCACGGCACGCATCGACCGCCGCTTCGGCCTGCTCGCCGAGCTCGGCACGCGCCCGCGAACGACCTACCTGGGCAAGGTCCGCAACCCGAATCCGGAGATGGCCTAGTCATGGCGTACTGGGAGCCGATTCGAGCCCTCGGCGAGGCGCCGCTCGTCAAGCCGGGCAGCTCGCTGAAGGACGTGACGCACGAGATCGCGCGGGTGACGGAGACGCCCGCGCCACGCGGGTGGTGGCTCGCCTTCGGGCTCGCCTCCATGTTCGCGGGGATCTTCGCCCTCTCCGTCGCGTACCTGTTCTACCGGGGCATCGGCGTCTGGGGAAACACGGCGCCCGTGTACTGGGCGTGGGACATCACCAACTTCGTCTGGTGGGTCGGTATCGGCCACGCGGGCACGCTCATCAGCGCCATCCTCTTCATCTTCCGCCAGAAGTGGCGCACGGCGATCAACCGGTTCGCCGAGGCGATGACGATCTTTGCGGTCATCTGCGCGCTCATCTTCCCGGGCATCCACGTCGGGCGCGTGTGGGTCGTCTATTACATGTTCCCGCTGCCCAACCAGATGTCGCTGTGGCCCAACTTCAAGAGCCCGCTCATCTGGGACCTGTTCGCGGTCGGCACGTACTTCACGGTGTCGCTGCTGTTCTGGTACACGGGCCTCATCCCCGATCTGGCGACGCTCCGCGACCGGTCGACCAACAAGCTCCGGCAGCGCCTCTACGGGTTCTTCGCGCTCGGGTGGCGCGGTAGCAACCGCCACTGGCGTAACTACGAGCGCGCGTACCTCATCCTCGCGGCGATCTCGACCCCGCTGGTGCTCAGCGTGCACAGCGTCGTGTCGATGGACTTCGCGACGTCGGTCATCCCGGGCTGGCACACGACGATCTTCCCGCCGTACTTCGTCGCCGGCGCCGTCTTCAGCGGGTTCGCGATGGTGCAGACGGTGCTGCTCATCGCCCGCAGCGTCTTCAAGCTCGACCGCGTGGTGCTGATGCGCCACCTCGAGCTGATGAACAAGTTCCTGCTCCTGACGTCGCTTCTCGTCGGGTACGCGTACTCGATGGAGTTCTTCATCGCCTGGTACTCGGGCAACGAGTACGAGATGACGCACTTCCTGCACAACCGCCCGCAGGGCCCGTACTGGTGGGCGTGGCTGTGGATGGTCATCCCGAACTGCGTCTTCCCGCACCTCTACTGGTTCAAGCGCTTCCGTACGAGCATCCCGGTGATGTTCGTCGTGTCGATCCTCATCAACATCGGCATGTGGTTCGAGCGCTTCGTCATCATCGTGTCGTCGCTGAACCGTGACTTCTTGCCCAGCTCGTGGGGCCTCTTCCGGCCGACGATCATCGACGTCAGCACCTTCGTCGGCACCATCGGGGTGTTCTTCACGCTCTTCCTGCTCTTCATGCGGTGGCTGCCGATGGTCTCGATGACCGAGATCAAGGGCACCATGGCCCAGGCCGACCCGCACTGGCACGGCAAGGACGAGCATGCGAAGGAGCCGGCCGCCGAGGGCGGGCTCGTTCCGGAGGGCGCGGAGTGATGGAGACGCAGACCAGGAGCGGTAGGCCCGACGAGCGGCGCGTGCCGACCATCATCGTGGCGGAGTTCGATACCGCCCGCGACGTCCTGCACGCGGCCGAGAAGGTCCGCGACGCGGGCTACCAGCGGTGGGATACGCACACGCCGTTTCCCGTCCACGGCATGGACCGCGCGATGGGCCTCGACGACTCGCGCCTCGGCTGGATCGTCATCTGCTGCGCGGTGACGGGGCTCGCCGGCGCGGTCGTGATGATGCACTGGATGAACGGCATCGATTACCCGCTCATCGTCGGCGACAAGCCGGGCGGGGCTCCGGGCGCGCTGCCGTCGATGGTGCCCATCATCTTCGAGCTGACCGTGCTCCTGTCGGCCTTCGGCGCCGTGTTCGGAATGCTCGGCCTGAACCGCCTGCCGCAGCATCACCACCCCGTCTTTGGGTCCGACCGCATCCGGGCGGCCACGGACGACAAGTTCTTCATCTCCATCGAGGCCGACGACCCCAAGTTCGACGTCGACAAGACGCGCGCCCTGCTCGAGAAGGCGCACGCGTCCTACGTCGAGGTGGTCGAGGAGGACGCGTCGTGAGACTGATTCCGATGGCGCTCTGCATGGGCGTGGCGCTCGGGGCCCTCGCCGGCTGCCAGGGGCAGACGAGCGAGGACCCGCCCATCCTGCTCGAGCGCAATATGTACGACCAGGAGCGCTACAACCCCGAGTCGTACTCCCCGTTCTTCTCCGACCACCGCACGATGCGCGCGCCCGTCGAGGGTACCGTCGCGCGCGATCGGTACGAGGACGATCCCGAGATCGCCACGGGCCTCCTGCCCGATCGGTCGGGCTACGTGCTCACCATCCCCCAGGCCTACATCCAGCGCTCGGGCGGGATGGAGAAGGTGCTGACCCGCGGCAAGGAGCGCTTCGGCATCTACTGTGCGCCCTGCCACGGCGCGACGGGCGACGGCAAGGGCATGGTCGTCTGCAAGCGCGACAAGGTGACCGATCCCTGCGAGTCGCGCGGCTTCTCGCCGCTGCCGACGTACCAGGATCCGCGCATCCTCACGATGCCCGACGGGCAGCTCTACGCCACGATCACGCACGGCGTTCGCACCATGCCCGCCTACGGACCGCAGGTCCCCATCGCAGACCGGTGGGCCATCGTCGGGTACGTGCGGGCGCTGCAGCTCAGCCAGATGGCGCAGGCGACGCCTCAACCGGAGCCGAAGAAGTGAGCACCCCCTCGAAGCAAGCCTCGGCGCACGACTACCGCATTCCGGCCAAGTCCCCCTGGGCGGGCTCGTGGAGGATCGCCGCCGTCATCGGCGCGCTCGGCCTCGGCGGAGCGGCCTACGGCTACACGCAGGACGCCGACCGCTTCGCGTTCTCGTACCTGTTCGCCCTGTGGCTTCCGCTCAGCATCGCGCTCGGGGCCCTCTTCTTCGTGATGGTCCTCCACGTCACGAAGGCCTCCTGGGGTGTCACCGTCCGCCGCGTGGCCGAGATGTTCATGCGGCCGATGCCGATGTTCGCGGTCCTCGTGATCCCGCTCGTGCTCCTCATGCCGCACCTCTTTCCGTGGCTGGGCGCCAAGCACCCGGCCGGGCCGGTCGCCGACACGTCGGCGGAGCACGCCGGGCACCGCGGGCCCGCCGCTGCGTCCGAGGAGCCGCTCGCCGAGGCCCGCGGAGCGCAGGACAAGGAGCCGGCGGCCTTCCGCGACATGCCGTACGCGGCGCCCAAGCCCCTCGAGCACGCCGAGGCGCGCGAGGAGCAGCAGATCCTCGCGCACAAGGCCATCTACCTCAACAAGCGCTTCTTCCTCGCTCGTCTCATCGGCTACCTGCTCATCTGGGCCTGGCTCGCGCAGCGCTACTTCCGGTGGTCCACCGAGCAGGACAAGACCCGGGCGCTCGAGAACACCTCCGCGGCGCAGAGCTTCGCGCCTGGTGGGCTGATCCTCTTCGGGCTCACGCTCACCTTCTTCTCGTTCGACTGGTTCCTGTCGATCAACCCGACCTGGTACTCGACCATCTTCGGGGTCCAGCTTTTCTCGCAGGCGGCGCTCGCCTTCACGGCCATCCTCATCCTGGTGACGCTGGGGCTGCGCAAGAGCGGCATCCTCGGCGACGCGGTCAACGTCGAGCACTTCCACGACCTCGGCAAGCTGCTCTTCGGCTGGATCGCCTTCTGGTCGTACATCACGTTCGCCCAGTTCTTCCTGACCTGGTACTCGAACATTCCGGACGAGGTGGCCTTCTTCCACGCCCGTTGGCACGATAACGGGGGGACCTGGAAGTCGCTGTCGCTGGCGCTCGTCGCCCTGCACTTCTTCGTGCCTTTCTGGTTCCTGATGTCGCGCAACGTCAAGCGGCGCCTCCCCCTGCTCGGCCTCGGGGCCGTGTGCATGCTCGTGATGCACGTGCTCGAGGTCTACTGGATCATCCTGCCGGTCTACGGGCCGCTGGCCTTCAATTTCGTCGACGTCGCGTGCGCCGTGGGGCTCGTCGGGGTCTACATGGCCGCCGTGCTGCGCGGGATGGAGGACTACGCGCTCGTGCCGGTCGGCGATCCGCGGCTCGACCGCGCCCTCAACTTCGAGAACGCGTGAGGAACACCGATGGCCCATGAATCCAGCGATCCGCGCACTGGCCTCATCGCCAAGATCGGCGTTCTGGCGATCGTCACGCTCCTGGTCACCCGCGCCGGCCTCGCCGCGTACTTCGACCGCATGGCGGGCGAGGAGTCGTACAAGAAGATCGGCTCGCAGAAGCCCGACGCCCTCCTGAACCTGCGCGCCGACGAGGCGCGGCGCCTGTCGGGCGGCGCCATGCCCGTCGACAAGGCGATGCAGCTGCTCGTCGTCAAGGGGCGCATGGGCGCGGCGCCCGAGCTGGTCCCGTCGGCCTCCAGAGACGTCGCGCCCATGCAGGGCTGGATGCAGATGCCCGGCGAGGTCCCGGCGGCGCTGATGGCTCCGGAGCCCGAGCCGTCGGCCGCGCCGTCCGCCGCGCCCGCCCCGTCGGCGTCTGCCGCACCGAAGGCCGCCCCGAAGCCTGCCCCGAAGCACCCGTGAGCTCCCTCCGCCTCGTCTCTGCGCGCGCGCTGTCCTCTGCGGCCCTGGCCTCGTGCCTGGTGCTCGCGGGGGCCGACGCGCGTGCGCAGACCTGGAAGCAGGACCCCGGGCCGGCACCCGCCCCGAACGCGACCCCGGAGCAGCTCAAGGGCGTCGACATCGTCGAGCACCTCGGCGGCGCGCTGCCGCGCGACGCGGCCTTCATCGACGCCGACGGCCGCCCCGTCAAGCTCGGCGACTTCTTCGACGGCAAGCGGCCGACGCTGTTCGTCTTCGCGTACCACACGTGCCCGATGCTCTGCAGCCTCGTGCTCGACGCGACCGTCCGGTCGCTCAACGAGGTCGCGTGGACCGTCGGCGACGAGTTCGACGTCGTCTCGATCAGCATCGACCCGCACGACACGCCCGAGACGGCGAGCAAGAAGCGCGACCAGGTCATCTCGAAGTACCCGCGCGCCCGGGGCGCCACCAAGGGCTGGCACTTCCTCGTCGGCGAAGAGAGCCAGATCCGCAAGGTCACCGACGCCGTGGGCTTCGAGTACCGCTACGACGAGCGGCAGAAGCAGTACGCGCATCCGGCGGCGATCTACCTGCTCACGCCCGAGGGTCACGTCGGCCGCTACCTCTACGGGATCGACTACCCGCCGGGCGACATTCGCCTCGGCCTGCTCGAGGCGAGCGAGGGGCGCTCGGTGTCGACGACCGAGAAGATCCTGCTCTACTGCTACCACTACGATCCGCAGGGCAAGCACTACTCCCTGGTCGCGATGAACGTGATGCGCCTCGGCGGCGGCGTCACGCTCGTGCTCTTCGGGAGCTTCCTCACCATCATGTGGGCGCGCGAGCGGCGGAAGCGACGGCGCGCCGTCGCCGACGCGACCGCACCGCAGCACACGGCCGGAGCCCATCCGTCATGAACGAGAACGCACCCGCAACCTTCCAGCTGCCCGAGCAGATGTCCACCCTCGCACCGCAGGTGGACTGGATCTACTACTTCATCTTCTGGCTCAGCGTGGTGATGTTCGTCGGGATCGTCAGCGCGATGGTGTTCTTCGCGTGGAAGTACCGCGAGCGCCCGGGCCACAAGGCCGAGCCGACGGGCCACAACATGACCCTCGAGATCGGGTGGACGATCGCGCCGGTCTTCGTCCTCGTGTTCATGTTCCACAAGGGCTTCGAGGGCTACCTGAACCTCTCGGTCGCGCCCGCGAACTCGATGATCGTGAAGGTCAACGCCAAGCAGTGGGCGTGGGAGTTCGTCTACCCGAACGGGGGCTCCAGCGACGAGCTGCACGTGCCGGTGCACCAGCCGATCAAGCTCGTCATGGACTCGGCCGACGTCATCCACTCGTTCTACGTCCCGGCGCTGCGCGTCAAGCGCGACGTCGTGCCGGGCATGTTCTCGATGGTGTGGTTCGAGGCCACGCACGTCGGTCACGACGACATCTTCTGCGCCGAGTACTGCGGCGGCCGGAGCACCGGCCCCGGCGGCACCGAGCTGCCCTACGCGCCGAGCGACGACCCGCTGCACCCGTACATCGCCGGCCAGGCCACGGGTCACTGGTCGATGCACTCGATGCTCTACGTCGAGTCGAAGGAGGACTTCGACAAGTTCCTGAAGAGCATCGGCGACCCGTGCGACGCCTACGTCAACGCGGGCAAGGATTGCCCCCTGAAGGTGGCCGCTGACCAGGGCGCGAAGCTCGCGCAGAGCAAGGGCTGCGTCGCTTGCCACACGACGACGGGAGCCCGCCTCGTCGGGCCGTCCTGGAAGGGCATCTTCGGCAAGCAGGAGTCCACCGACAAGGGCGGCGTCAGCGTCGACGAGGCCTACATCAAGGAGTCGATCCTGGACCCGAACGCCAAGATCGTCACGGGCTACCAGGGCGTGATGCCGACGTTCCGCGGGCAGATCAGCGACGCCGAGCTCGACGAGATCACGGCCTACATCAAGTCGCTCAAGGACTGAAGGACAGGAGAACGCGCACCATGGCTGCAGTCGACATGCCCGTCGCCGGGGGACACGCCGAGGACTCCCACGGCGATCCGCACGCGCCCTACCTGAAGGCCAAGAGCGGCATCGGGTCGTGGCTCTTCACGCTCGATCACAAGCGCATCGGGCTGATGTACCTCGCCTTCGTCGCGCTGGCGTTCCTCGTCGGCGGCGTCTTCGCGCTCCTCGTGCGGCTCGAGCTGTTCACGCGCGGGCGTACGATCATGGACGGGGAGACGTACAACCGCTTCTTCACGCTGCACGGCGCGGCGATGGTGTTCCTCTTCATCATCCCGAGCGTGCCTGCGTCGCTCGGCAACTTCTTCCTGCCGATCATGATCGGCGCGAAGGACGTGGCCTTCCCGCGGCTCAATCTGCTCAGCTTCTACGTCTACCTCCTGGGCGTCGCCGTCCTCCTGTTCGCGATCGTCTCGGGCGCCGTCGACACGGGCTGGACGTTCTACACGCCGTACAGCATGCAGACCGGCGCAAGCGTCATCGCGATGACGATGGGCGTCTTCATCCTGGGCTTCTCGTCGATCCTCACGGGCCTCAACTTCCTCGTGACCGTGCACACGATGCGGGCGCCCGGCGTCACCTGGACACGCCTGCCGCTGTTCGTGTGGGGCATGTACGCCACGGCGCTCATGCAGATCCTCGCGACGCCGGTCCTCGCGATCACGCTGCTGCTGCTCTCCGCCGAGCGCTTCTTCGGCGTCGGGATCTTCGACCCGAAGCTCGGCGGCGACCCAGTGCTCTTCCAGCACTTCTTCTGGTTCTACTCGCACCCGGCCGTCTACATCATGATCGTCCCGGGCATGGCCGTGAACAGTGAGCTCATCGCCACGTTCACGCGGCGCAGCATCTTCGGCTACTTCGCCGTCGCGATGAGCTCCCTGGGCCTCGCGCTGCTCGGCTTCCTCGTCTGGGGCCACCACCTGTTCGTGGCCGGGATGAGCGAGTTCGCGACGATGATGTTCTCGGCGCTGACCTTCCTCGTCGCGATCCCCAGCGGCGTGAAGATCTTCAACTGGACGGCCACCATCTACAAGGGCTCGGTCGTGCTGGCGTCGCCGATGCTCTACGCGATGGCCTTCATTTTCCTGTTCACGATCGGCGGTCTGACGGGCCTGTTCCTCGGCACGCTCAGCACCGACGTCCACCTGACCGACACCTACTTCGTCGTCGCCCACTTCCACTACGTCATGATGGGCGGCACGGTCATCGCGTTCCTGGGCGGCCTCCTGTACTGGTGGCCGAAGATGACCGGGAAGATGCACGACGAGAAGAAGGCCAAGGTGGGCTTCTGGTTCACGTTCATCGGCTTCAACGTCGTCTTCATGCCGCAGTTCATCATGGGCTCGCGCGGCATGCCGCGCCGCTACTACGACTACCTCCCGCAGTTCGAGATCTTTCACAAGGTGTCGACGGTCGGGACGTGGATCCTCGCCATCGGTCTGTTCACCACGGCGTACACGCTCCTCGAGGCGCTCTTCCGCGGCCAGACGGCGCCGCGCAACCCGTGGGGCTCCGCGGGCTTCGAGTGGATGACCGACACGCCTCCGTGCCTCGCGAACTTCCACGAGACGCCGGTCATCACGCGTGGCCCGTACGACTACCACCTCGCCACGCCCGAGGAGCTCGACACGGGGTGGGACAAGGTCAAGGCCCAGGCGCAAGCGAAGAAGGACTGAGCGAACATGGCGAACGTGAGCGACACGGCGCACGCGGGTCACGACGACCACGCCCACGCGCACCCGAGCTTCCTGCAGCACCACTTCGACACCCCGACGCAGCAGTTCAACGCGTCGAAGCTGGGCATGTGGGTCTTCATCGCGACCGAGATCCTCATGTTCGGGGGTCTCTTCTGCGCGTACGCGATCTGGCGGGGCCTCGACCCGCAGGTCTTCGACGACGCCCACCACTTCCTCAACAAGATCATGGGCGCGACCAATACCGTCGTGCTGCTCTTCAGCAGCCTGACGGCCGCGCTCGCGGTTCGCTCGGCGCAGGTCGGCAAGCGCAACCTGACGTCGTTCTACCTCGTCGTCACGCTGCTCTGCGCCGCGGCGTTCCTCGTGGTGAAGTACTTCGAGTACAGCCACAAGTTTCACCTCGGGCTGCTGCCGGGGCACTGCTTCGGTCACCCGGGCCTCAGCGGTGCGATCGAGAACGGCCGTGAGGTCGGCACCTGCCTGCGCACCACGGGCACGCAGACCACGTCGATGCCCGAGTGGGTCAAGGCCGTGGACGAGGGCGGCCAGACCCGGGTGCTCCCGCCTCGCGCGAACATGTTCTTCGGCCTCTACTTCGTGATGACCGGCCTGCACGGGCTCCACGTCCTCGTCGGCATGGGGATCCTCACCTGGGTCCTCATCAAGAACGTTCAGGGCAAGTTCTCGAAGGAGTACTTCACGCCCATCGACATCGGCGCCCTGTACTGGCACCTCGTCGATCTGGTCTGGATCTACCTGTTCCCGCTGCTCTATCTCGTCGGAAAGCCGGAGTGATCATGGTCACCGAAGCGCACGCCCACGCCCACGACGAGCACGAGGACGACGGCGCCGTCCACGTCCACATCGCATCGACGCCGTTCTACATCGGGATCTTCCTCGTCCTGATCTGCCTCACCGTCCTGACGGTGAAGGTCTCGTACTACGACTTCGGCGCCGCCAACATCGTCATCGCAATGGTCATCGCGACGACGAAGGCCGGGCTCGTCGCGGCGTTCTTCATGCACCTGCGGCACGACAAGCTGTTCAACACGCTGTCGTTCCTCGGGGCGCTGCTGTTCCTGGGCATCTTCATTCTGCTCACGTACGACGACCTGAGCAAGCGTGGTCGGCTCGACCCCGCCTACGGCGGTCGCGTGAACGTGCAGACCGGCCAGGCGGCGCCGGGCGGTCCGCCGGCGACCTCGGCGACGTACGACGCGCTGCCCGAGGAGGCGCCCGCGACGAGCGGGGCGCCCAGGCCGGCCCAGAAGAGGGAGTAGGGGCGGCGCGTGCGATCCCGCGGCGTGGGGCGCGTCCTCGCCGCCGCGGCAGCGCTCGTCCTGGCGCTCGGGACCGGGGGGTGCCGTCGAAAGCACGTCCCGGTCGACGCCGCTCCGGAGCTCGCATATCCGGCCTGCGGCGACGCCGGGGCGGGGGAGCCCGGCGTTCGCGTCGCGGGAGCCCGCCTGCGCGCGGGGCGGCGCTCTCCGGACCGGAGCGCGACCGAGTCGTTCGAGCTGCGGCGCACCTCGTGCGGGTACACGCTCTCGGGGCGCGACGAGGGAGGCCTCGCCGCCACCGACTACGAGGTCCGCTACGACGCCGACCTGACCCCGATCTGGGCCTGGCGCCGCACGACGCTCGCGACCTCCAAGCGACCCGACGGGAACGCGGACACCCGACGCTACGAGCTGCGGACGGCCGACGTGTTCATCAAGCGGCGCGACGCCAGCGGCGAGGTGACGCTCGAGAAGCTCCTGCCGGGCGGGCGGATGAGGGTGCCCGAGGGGGCGCACCTCGCCGCCGTGGTCACGCCGGGCCGTGGCGGGATGACCGCGTGGCTCAAGAGGGCCCGGCTGCCCGTCGGGGGCAAGACGTACGACCTCGTCCTGGACGTCCGCGAGCTGGTGGAGTCCCTCGAGCTGGGCAAGCTGGAGCGCGGGCCTGATCAGGTCGAGCCGGACTACGCGCGGCGCGTGCGCGTCTACACGTACTTCGGACGCGACACCGTCTTCGCCGACGACGACGACGTGGTCATCGGGGACCTCTCGGGCCTGCGTCCGAGCGAGGCCGTCCAGGGCCCCGCGCCCGCCCCGGTGCCGACCTTCGAGCCCCCCGACCCGGCGCATACGCCGTGACCGCCGCCTGCAAAGCGCGGTAAGACCCTCGGGCATGCGCGAGGTCCAGTTCGACGGCCTGGTCGGCCCGACGCACAACTACGGAGGCCTGAGCCCCGGGAACGTCGCGAGCACGTTGCACGGCGGGCAGGTCTCGAACCCGCGCGCGGCCGCTCGCGAGGGACTGGCGAAGATGCGCTTCGTGCAGGGCCTCGGCGTCGCGCAGGCGGTCCTGCCGCCCCATGATCGTCCGCACCTCCCCACGCTGCGGCGCCTGGGTTTCACCGGCTCCGACGAGCAGGTCATCGCGGCGGCGGGCGAGGGGGACGGCTTCGCGTTGCGCATCTGCTCGAGCGCCTCGGCCATGTGGACCGCCAACGCCGCGACCGTCGCCCCGTCGCGCGACGCGTCCGACGGGCGCGTGCACCTCACGCCGGCCAACCTCCAGCAGATGTTCCACCGCGCCATCGAGCCGCAGACGACCACTCGCGTGCTGCGCGCCATCTTCGCCGACGAGGCGCGCTTCGCCGTGCACGACCCGCTCCCCGGGGGGGGGCAGCTGGCCGACGAGGGGGCCGCGAACCACACGCGCCTCGAGACGAGCGCCGGCGCCGCGCACGTGTTCGCGTGGGGCCGCTGCGCCTGGGGGGCCTTTGCGGGGCCTGCGCGCTACCCGGCTCGCCAGACGCGCGAGGCCAGCCAGACCCTCGCGCGGCTGCACCGCCTGGATCCCGCGCGCTGCGTCTTCCCGCATCAGCACCCCGAGGGGATCGACGCCGGCGCGTTCCATACGGACGTCATGGCCGTCGGGACGGGTCGTTTCTTCATGTTCCACGAGCTCGCCTTCGTTGACGAGGGGCAGCTGCTCGCGGACCTCAGGCGCCTCCTGGGCGACGAGCTCGTGACCGTACGCGCCTCGAGCCACGAGCTTCCGGCAGAGGACGCCGTCGCGGCTTATCCGTTCAACTCGCAGGTGCTTGCGCTACCGGACGGATCGATGGTCATCCTCGCCCCCGAGGACGCCCGCGAGGACGCCGCGGCGCGCGCGTTCCTCGAGCGCGTGGTGGCCGGGGGCGGCCCCGTGCGGGCCGTGCACTACATCGACGTTCGCCAGTCGATGCACAACGGCGGCGGCCCGGCGTGCCTGCGCCTGCGCGTGCCCCTCGAGGCCTCCGAGATCGCCGCGCTCTCGGGCCGCGTGCTCCTCGACCGCGCGCTGTACGACGCGCTCTGCGCGTGGGTCGACCGGCACTACCGCGACCGGCTCACGCCGTCGGATCTCGCGGATCCGGCCGTCGCCCGCGAGGGCATGACGGCGCTCGACGAGCTCACGAAGCTCCTGGGGCTCGGCGCGGTCTACGATTTCCAGGGGGCTCCGTGAGGCTGCCGCTTCCCCTCGCCGCGCTCGCCCTCGTGGGCGGGTGCGCGCGCGAGGGCCCGAGCGTGCCCCCCGTCTCCGAGCTGCCCGTCGCGCCCGTACACGCGGCGCACGTGGGGCGGGCGGCCCCGACCGCCCCGCCCGGCGACGACGACGCGATCACCGCGGCGGTCGGCGACTACCTCGAGCTCGTCGTCGCGATCTCCCCGGAGACGGGGACCGCGATCGGCGATCACTCGCGCGACGCGGAGCTCGACGACTACACGCTCGACGGCGAGGCCGCCGGGCTGCGGCGCGAGGAGGAGATGCTCGCCGGCCTGCGGGCCCGCTTCGCGTCGCCGCGCGCGTCGCTGGCCCGCAAGACCGATCTGGCCGTCCTCGAGAGCGCGATCTCGGTGGATCTCCGCCTGCGGCGCACGCAGCGCCCCCTCGAGCGGCTGCCGACGGCCTACACGGAGCCGATGGACGCCATCTTCCTCATGGCGGCGCGCGAGTACGCGCCCGCGGCCGACCGGGCGCGCGCCTCGCTCGCGCGCGTGGAGAAGATCCCCGACGTCGTCGCGCTCGCTCGCAAGAACCTCGGCGCGCCGCCGAAGGTCTGGGTCGAGGTGGGCATCGAGGAGGCCCGGAGCGCGCGCGACTTCTTCGCAGGCGACGAGCGGACGTTCCTGCTGGGCGCCTTGCCGGGAGAGAGGGCTCGCATCGATCGCGACCTCGACGCGGCCACCCGCGCCTATCTCGACTACGCGAGGTTCCTCGAGCACGACGTCCTGCCTCGCGCCGGGGCCGACTTCGCCCTGGGGCGCGGGGGGTTCGAGGCCCTCCTGCGCGAGGGCTACTTCCTCGACGAGGGGCCCGACCCGCTCTACGACCTCGGCAAGCGCGTCTTCGACGAGACGGTCACCCAGCTCGACGCGGTGGCGCACCGCATCGACCCGAAGGCCGGGAGCTGGCCGGACGTTACCCAGGCCGTCAAGGCGCATCACCCGACGGCTGCGGACCTCATCCCCTCGTACGAGCGCGAGGTCGTGCGGGCCCGGGCGTTCCTCGCGGACAAGGACGTCGTACCGTTCCCTCCGGGCGACGACTGCAAGGTCGAGGACACCCCGCCGTTCCTGCGCTCGACGACCACGGCCTCGTACGAGGCCGCCCCCGCGCTCGACCCCGTCACGCGCGGCTTCTTCTACGTGACGCCCGTCGACCGGACGCTGCCCCGCGCGCGCCAGGAGGAGATGCTGCGCGAGAACGACCACGGCGATCAGGTCGACACCGTTGTGCACGAGACCTACCCGGGGCACCACCTGCAGCTTTCGTTTGCGCGCACCTCGTCGTCGCCGATCCGCAAGATGTCGGACGCCAAGCGCGCGCCGGTCCTCGGCGCCGATCTCTTCGCCGAGGGGTGGGGCCTGTACGCCGAGGAGCTGATGAACGAGCTCGGGTACTACAGCGACGAGGAGCGCCTGATGCAGCTCGAGTGGACGCTCGTGCGCGCGGCGCGCGTGATGATCGACGTGGGTCTGCACACGCGCGGCATGACGTTCGACCAGGCCGTGCACGTGCTCACCGACCAGGCGCACCTCGAGCACGAGCTCGCGCTGACCGAGGTGAAGCGGTACACGATGACGCCCACGCAGCCGCTGTCGTACCTGGTCGGTCGCGAGCGCATCCGTGCGATCCGCGAACGCTTCAAGCAGCGGGCCGGCGACGCCTTCACGCTCAAGGCGTTCCACACGGCCCTGCTGTCGCACGGGAGCATCGCCCAGGGACTGGTGGAGCGGGAGATGTTCGACGGGGGCTGAGCCCGCGAGGCCTTGGCGCAGCGAGCCGCGCCGGCGCACCAGGGCGGCCGAGAGGGCGCTCGCCCGCCGGTGACCGCGGGAGGGCGCTGCCGGCGGCGCGACGTGCTATTCGCACCCCCCGCATGCTCTTCTCCCGCGCCCTCATCCCGACGACCAAGGAAGCCCCGGCCGATGCGACCAACGCGAGCCACATCTTGCTCGCTCGCGCTGGCTACATCCGCAAGGTCGGCGCCGGCATCTACGACTACCTGCCGCTCGGCTACCGGGTCCTCCGCAAGATCGAGGGCATCGTCCGCGCCGAGATGGACCGCGCCGGGGCGCTCGAGATCCTCATGCCGGCGTTGCTCCCCGGCGAGTACTTCAAGGAGACCGGGCGCTGGGACGTCTACGGTCCGACGCTCTTCCGCATCAAGGACCGCAAGGGGGGCGACTACCACCTCGGCCCCACGCACGAGGAGATCGTCACCGACATCGCCCGCCGCGAGATCCGTAGCTACCGAGAGCTCCCCAAGAGCCTCTACCAGATCCAGGTGAAGTTCCGGGACGAGCCGCGCCCGCGCGGAGGGCTCCTGCGCTGCCGCGAGTTTCTCATGAAGGACGCGTACTCGTTCGACGCCGACGAGGAGGGCGCGAGGGCGAGCTACGAGACGATGCGCAAGGCGTACGTCTCGATCTTCGACCGCATGGGACTGCGCTACCGCATGGTCCAGGCGGACTCGGGGGCCATCGGCGGCTCGACGAGCGCCGAGTTCCAGGTGCTGGTCGACTCGGGCGAGGACGCGATCGTCGCGTGCGGTGTCTGCGACTACGCGGCCAACGTCGAGGTCGCGACCGTGAAGGCCAAGCACGACGGCGCGGCCGCGCCGACCAGCGAGCCGGTGGCCAGGGTGCACACCCCGGGGCACGGCAGCATCGACGAGGTGACCGCGTTCCTCGGCGTGCCCAGGACGGCGATGCTCAAGTCGCTCCTGTACGTCGCGGGCGAGGCGGTGGTGATGGCCGTCGTGCGCGGCGACCACGACGTCAACGAGGTGCGCCTGGCGCGCACGCTCGGCGTCGACGAGGTGTTCCTCGCGACCGAGGCCGACGTCGAGAAGGCGACGGGGGCCAAGGTCGGCTTCGCGGGGCCGGTGGGCTTCAAGGGGCGCGTCGTCGTCGACCGGGCGGCGTCGCTCGTGGGTGCCGGCGTCACGGGCGCCAACGAGACCGATCACCACCTCAAGAACGTGCGCTTCGGGCGCGACTTCGAGGGCGAGGTGGCCGACATTCGCCTCGCGGCGACCGGCGACGGGTGCCCCAGCTGCGAGGGCGGCACGCTCACCAGCTACCGCGGCATCGAGGCGGGGCACATCTTCATCCTCGGGACGAGGTACTCGCAGGCGATGGGGGCCACCTACATCGACGAGAAGCAGCAGCAGCGCACCCTGGTCATGGGCTGCTACGGGATCGGCGTCTCGCGCCTGGTCGCGACGGCGATCGAGCAGCACCACGACGACAACGGGATCGCCTGGCCGATGAGCGTCGCTCCCTACCAGGTGCACCTGGTGACGATCGGCCGCGAGGAGTCGGTCCTCAGGGCCGCGCGCGAGCTGCACGACGGGCTCGAGGCCGAGGGGATCGAGGTGCTCTGGGACGACCGTGACGAACGGCCGGGCGTGAAGTTCAAGGACGCGGACCTCATCGGCGTCCCGCTGCGCGCGACGGTGGGGGCCAAGGGGCTCGCCGGCGGCAACGTCGAGGTCAAGCCACGCTCGGAGCCCGACCCCAAGAACGCCGAGCTCGTGCCGGTCGCCGGGGCCGTGAAGGTCCTCGCCGATCGCGTGCGCGCGGCCCTGCAGACGGGCGGCTGATGGCCCGCATCGACCGCCTCCCTCCGCCCGTGCCCGATCCGCCGCGGTCGCCGCCGGTCCGCGTGGAGGGAGAGGTCGAGGTGCGCGTCGGCGGCATCGAAGCGCGCGTGCACGTGCCCGCGGCGCCGCGGCGCGCCGTCGTCCTGTGCCACCCGCACCCGCTCTACGGCGGCAGCATGCACAGCCCCGTGCCGCTCGCGCTCGCCAAGACGCTCTCCGATCGCGCGCGCGACGCCGTCGCGTGGGCGCGGTTCAACTTCCGGGGCGTCGGCGCGAGCGAGGGGACGTACGACGACGGGCGCGGGGAGGTGGACGACGCGCTCGCCGTGCTCCTGCACCTCGCCGCTGCGGCCCCGGGCGTGCCCGTGACGCTGTGCGGGCACTCGTTCGGCTCGTGGGTCGCGCTCCGCGCCGCGGGGCACGCGCCCTTCGTCGAGCGCGTGCTGCTCGTGGCGCCGAGCGTCCGCTTCTTCGAGTTCGGGCAGGACGCCTTCGTGTTCCAGGGGCCGCGCGCGATCTTCCTCGGCGATCGCGACGAGTTCTGCGACGTGGACGAGGGGCGCGCGCTGGCGCAGCGCCTCGGCGCAGACCTGCGGATCTTCGAGGGGTTCGACCATCACTTCACGAAGTCGCGCCGCGCGATGGCCGAGGCGGCCCTGCCCGTCCTCGCCCCGGAGGGCTCGTCATGAGCCGAGGTCAGCGCAGCATCGCCAGGATGGCATCGAGGCTCTGGGCCGCCTCGGCGCGCGTCGTCGGCGCCGCCTCCTGCACGTCGGTCTCGACGACCAGGTTGGCCGGTACGTCGAGCAGGAACCGGCTCGGCGTGCGCGGCACGGCCTTGCCGCGGAGGACCCGCGATCGCGCGCGCGACATCACCAGACGCTCCCGGGCGCGCGTGACGCCCACGTAGAAGAGGCGTCGCTCTTCCTCGATGTCCGCCGCGCCCCCCTCGCCGGCGTCCGTGGCACGCGGATCGAGGGTGCGCTGGTGCGGGAGGTAGCCCTCCTCGCAGCCGAGGAGGAAGACGACGTCGAACTCGAGCCCCTTGCTGCCGTGGAGCGTGGAGAGCGTGACGACGTCGGCACCCTCCTCGCTGTCCGAATCGATGTCCATCGTCAGCGTGTGCAGGAACGCCGCCAGGCCGTCGGCCCCCTTGCCGTCGCGCGCCTCGCGGCGGGCGAGCGTCTCGAACAGCCCCTCGACGTTCGCCCACTTCTTCGCGCCCACGTCGACGCTCGGCGCGCCGGTCGTGACGTCGTCCTGAAGGCCGATGCGCGTGACGAGCGAGCGCGCGACGACGCTCGGCATGACCTTCTGGATCAGGAGCTCGCGGCGCGCGTGCCCGACGGCTTCCTCGAGCGCCCTGCACCCGTCGCGCGCCGGCCCGGGGAGCTCGTCGATCCCGAGGGCCCGCTCGACGCCCTGCCACAGCGTCCAGCCGTGCTGCGCCGCGTGCAGCGCGATCTTCTCGAGCGACGCCTCGCCGATGCCGCGGGCCGGAACGTTGATGATGCGCCGGAGGCTGATCTCGTCGTTCGGGTTGAGCGCGAGCTTCAGGTAGGCCAGGACGTCCTTGACCTCCTTGCGCTCGAAGAACTGGGTGCCGCCGACGACCTTGTGGGCCACGCCTTGCTCGCGCAGCGCCTCCTCGATGAGCCTGGACTGGCCGTTGGAGCGGTAGAGCACCGCCACGTCGCGCGGGCGCTTGCCTTCCTCGCCGACCAGCCGCCGGATCTCGCGCCCGACCCACGTCGCTTCGACCTCAGGCGTCGCCGCGACGATCACCGAGGGCAGCTCGCCCCCCGGCCGGTCGGTGAAGAGCACCTTGCGCCACCTGGCGTCGACGCGCTTCGCGATGACCGCGTTCGCGACCTCGAGGATGGGCGCGCGCGATCGGTAGTTGTGCTCGAGTTTGATGACGCGCGCTCCGGGGAAGTGCGTCTCGAAGTCGAGGATGTTGCGCACGTCGGCGCCGCGCCAGCCGTAGATGGCCTGGTCGTCGTCGCCCACCGCGCACACGTTCCGGCGCTCGCCCGCGAGCAGGCGCAGCAGCTCGAGCTGCGCGCGGTTGGTGTCCTGGTACTCGTCGACCAGGACGTGCAGGAACCTCTCCTGCCAGCGCGCGCGCAGCGCGTCTTTGTCCCGCCAGAGGCGCGCCACCTCGCACACGAGGTCGTCGAAGTCGAACGCCTTGTAGCTGCGCAGGGCGGCCTGGTACCGTGGAAAGATCTCGCGCGCGATCTCGTCGTACGCGTCGCCCTCCCGATCGGGCATCTCGCCCGCCGACTGAAACGCGTTCTTCGCGTTGGAGATGCGTGCGAGCACGGCCTGCGCGTCGTACGAGCGATCGGCGCCCGCCGCGCGCAAGAGCTGCTTCACGAGCGACGTCTGGTCGCCCTGGTCGAAGATCGTGAACGTGCCGCCGAGCGCGGCCCGCTCGCGCTGCAGCACGCCCAGGCCGAACGAGTGGAACGTGCTCACCGACAGCGCGCGCGCCGTCGCCGCGCCCTTCTTGCCGAGCATCCTGGCGACGCGCTCGCGCATCTCCGCGGCGGCCTTGTTGGTGAACGTCAGCGCGACGATCGCCGACGCCGGCACGCCGCGCTCCACGAGGCGCACGATCCGGTGCGTGATGACGCGCGTCTTGCCCGACCCCGCGCCGGCGAGCACGAGCACCGGCCCGTCACCGTGCTCGACCGCGGCTTTCTGGGCGGGGTTGAGGCGAGCTTCGACGGACATGCGGCAGCGTCACGCTGCCTTACCGCCCGCTGCGATGCGACACTAGATTGATAAACGCGGCCTTGTATGCTGACCGCGCCCATGCGCAACGTTCGCCTGCTGCTCGCGCTTTCGTCCGCCCTCGTCGCGCCTGCGTGCGGAGGGGCCGCACCCGCTCCGGTCGCGCCCCCGCGGTCCGCTGCGGTCGCCCCCGCACCGCCGCCGCCCGATCTCAGCGCGGTGGAGGCGCCCGCCGCGCTGGTCCTCTCGGGACGCGTGGCCAGGCCCTCGGCGGTGTTCGCCACGGTCCGCGGGTGGACCAAGCTGCCGATGCCGGAGAGCGAGCAGCTCACCGAGCTCCTGACGACCGAGGCGATCGGGCCGGTCCTCGATCTCGAACAGTCGCTCGACTTCGCGATCGCCGTCGAGGGCAAGGGGGTCCTGCGGCCGGCCGCCGCCGTGTCGGGCGCCGTGAAGGACCCGGACCGGGTTCGCGCTTCGCTCGGCGAGCGCTACAAGCTCGTCCCCGGCGACAACGGCATCACGCTCATCGAAGGCCTCGGCCGCCGGCGCCAGGGCAGCCAGGACGGCGACGACCAGGACGCAGACCCCCAGGACGACGACGAGACGCGCACCTGCGAGCTGTCTCCCGCCTACGGGGCCGCGCCCGTCCGGATCGTGTGCGGCACGTCGCGCAGGGCCCTGGCCGATCTCGGGCCCTGGCTGACGCGCACGGCGCCGCGCGCCCCCGTGGCCGCCGACCTGCACGTCGAAGTCCGCCTCGCGCCCATCAAGCCGGTGATCGACCAGCAGAAGCGCTTCGCGGGCCTCCTGGTCACGGGGATGCTCGGCGGCGGCCTGCGTAGCGGGGCCGGGCCGAGCCTGCTCGGCGCCCTCGTGGGGGATGCCGCGGACTTCGCCTCGGACCTCGACGAGGTGTCCGTCGACGTCACCCTCGCCGACAGCGGCGCGCAGCTCACCGCGAGCGGCACGCTGTCGGGGACGTCGTCGGTGCTCGGGCGGATCGCCGCGTCGCACCCGGAGCGCTCGGGCGCGCCCCCGGCGGCCTTCTGGCAGCTCCCGGCCGACGCCGACGCAGCGTCGTTCGAGCGGGGCATCGACGACGCGCTCGTGGCCCCCGCGCGCGACCTCGCGCTCGACGCGGTGGCGTCGGACCTCACCGAGCGGGGCGCGGCCACGGCCGACGTGAAGGCGATCACCGCGTCGCTGGGCAAGCTCGCGACCAGCGCGTCTGCCGTCGGGGCGAGCGGCGTCGACGTCGCCGCCCTGCGCAAGGCCGTCTCGGCCGAGAAGGCTCTCCGCGACGGCGCGAGCCCCGCGGCGCGGGACGAGGCTCACCGGGCCACCGCCGAGCAGGCGCTGGGCTGGCACCTCCTCGAGGTAGACGCGCCGTCGGCGACGTTCGCGGGAGCGATCAAGGAGCTCGCCGCGGCGATGGGGCGGCCGGCCTTCGCGGCCGCCCTCCGCGCCCACGACCGGGGCGCCGTTCCCCCTGTCCTGCGATCGGCCCCGGTGGCGAAGGCCTCCGGGCTCCCGCCGGGGTCGGCCCACTGGGTGCTGCAGCTCACCGAACCTCCTCGCCGGAGCGGGCCGGGTGCCGCCCCGAAGACGCCGGCGCCGCCGCCCAGGCCGATCCTCGTTCACCTGTTCGTCTCGGGCGACGCGGCGCACGCGTGGCTGGGCGCGGGCGGAGACGAGGCCACGGTCGCCGCCAAGCTCGCCCTGGCCCTCGGCGGGGCCGGGGACAAGCTCTCGACCCGCACGGATCTCGCCTCCTTGCACGACGTGAAGGTCGGCGCCGCGGGCGTCCTCGGCCCTCGCGCATTCCCGGCGCTGGCCGTCGCGCTCCGCGCCCTCGGGGGCGGCACGATCGGCCCGCAGGCGCTCGACGAGCTCGAGGGCATGCCGAACCGGGGTACGGCTCCGATCGTCCTCTCCGTGACCGCGCAGCCCGGCGGACCGCCCGCGGTCGTGGTGGGCGCCGCCACGGTGCCCCGCGCCGTCATCGAGGACTTCGTGACGGCGATCCTGCGCCAAGGCGGCTTCTAAGAAGAGGGGCTCGCGACGAAAGTTGGCCGGTCCCGCCGCGTGAGGTGAGTATCGCGCCTACATGGCTTCCCGGCACCTCCTGGCCGTCACCGCCACCGCCGTCGCCGCGCTCACCGCCCGGCCCGCCCTCGCCTGGCAGGAATCTCACCAGGCCGGCGACGACGCGACGGTCCGCGTCGACGGGGCCGGAGGTGCCCAGGTCGAGCACCGCGTGCGCTGGCACGTGGCCCGCGGCCCGCTCAGGTGGGTCGATCTCGTCGACGTCCCCGCGGCGGCCGTCCTCCAGCCCGACGTGGTCATCGCGACCGAGGACGGGCGCACGCTCGCGGCCCATGCCACGCGGCGCGACGAGCGCACCGTGCGCGTCCTGGTCGACGAGCCTCGGTCGCTGATGCGCGGCACGTTCATCTTCGCCGTGCGCTGGCACCTCGATCTCGTGGGAACGCGAGCCCTGACGCGCGACGGCGCGACGTGGAGACTCTCCTTCTCGGAGCCCGTGGCGGGCGACGGGTTCGACGCCTCCAGGACCGTCTTCGAGATCCCCGCGGCCCCCGACGCCCCCGTCGCCATCGTCGCCGACACGGGCGTCGTCGACGACGCCGTCGTCTCCTCGCTGCGGCGGGATCCGGGCACCGACGTGCTGGAGCTGGTCCGGCCGCACGTCTCGCGCGGCGAGGCCCCGCTCTGGACGCTCCGCCTGGACCCGCGGGCGCTGCCGCTCGTCGCCGAGCCCGGCCGTTCGCCCGCGCTCCCCGCGGCGCCCGCGCCCGAGCCGGACCGCGTCCGCGAGGTCGCGATCGGGGCCGGCCTCAGCGCCGTTGCCCTCGCGTTCGGCCTCCTGGTGTGGG
>JAJYCT010000304.1 GCA_021778125.1 Myxococcales bacterium | reverse complement strand
AACCGCGTCCTCGCTCGACGCGACCGCGCCCCCGACGCGCGCGACCTCGATCCGCCCGCCACCTCTTTCCTCCCCCTCGCTCCCCGCCTCAATCCCCCGCGAAGAACCGGACGTCCCCCCGCTCCAAATGCTGGAACGCGGCCACGCGATGCCCCGCGTCCGCGTCGCCGATGCCTTCGAGCGCTGGTACCGACTCGCCGACACGGAGCACAAGCGGAGGGCGCGCCGCGCCGCCCCACGTCTTCCGCGACTGGCGGTCGGAGCACCGCTACGCCCAGGACGGCACCGTGGGGGCCTTGGGGTGGGGTAACGGTCAGGGGAACGGTCTGTCGGAGATCGCCAATGCAGCCGAAACCGAAGCTGATCTGGCGGAGGCGCACAGGAATCGAACCTGCCCGAGACGACGTGAGCCGCCTCACACCGGTTTTGAAGACCGGGGACCGCGCCAGCATGCCACGCGCCTCCGATCCGCCTGGATAGCAGGGAAAGGGCGCCGGGGCACCGACGGGGCGCCCGCCCCCGACGGGAGCGGTGCGACGAAGTGGAACTCGCGTCCGTGCGGGCCCCGCCCGCGGCTCTACGCCCGGGGCAGTCGAGTAAAACGGCGGGCACACGGCGATGACCGGGCTTGCCGCCGCCGCGGCTCCGTGGCTCTCTCGCCGCTGTCCGATGGCGCAGAAGCGGCTTCCCATGGCGGTCATCGCGACGACGCTGGGGTTGCTCCCGGCGACGGCCTCGGCGCATCACGAGGCGCGGAGCCGCCGGTCTCGGTGCCACCTCCCCGCTGGAACTGAGGGAGCCGCGTCATGAGCCACGACCATGCCTCTCACCACCCTCGCGAGCCGCGGGCCCACGGGCGGGCGTTCGCGATCGGGATCGCGCTCAACCTCGCGTTCGTCATCCTCGAGGTGGTCTACGGCGCACTGTCCCACTCCGTCGCCCTGCTCGCGGACGCCGCGCACAACGTCGGCGACGTGCTCGGGCTGGGCCTCTCCTGGGGAGCGACAGCCCTCGCGAGCCTGAAGCCGTCGGCGCGACGCACCTTCGGCTTCCGCCGGACCACCATCGTCGCCTCCGTGGCGAACGCGCTCGTCTTGCTCTTCGTCACGGGCGGGCTCACGTGGGAATCCGTCCAGCGGCTCCTCTCGCCCCAGGCGGCGCATGGCGGGACGATGCTCGTCGTGGCCCTGGTCGGGGCGGTCGTCAACGCGGTCTCGGCGCTTCTCTTCATGGCGGGCAGCAAGAGGGACCTGAACCTCCGCAGCGCGTTCCTGCACCTCGCCTCGGACGCTGCCCTGTCGCTCGGCGTCGCCGTCGCGGGCGCCGGGATCGTGCTCACCGGCTGGCTGTGGCTCGACCCCGTCGCGAGCATCGCGCTCGCCCTGACGATCCTCGCCGGCACGTGGTCGCTGATGAGAAAGTCGCTCGACCTCATGCTCGACGCCGTGCCCGAGGGCATCGACCCCGTCGAGGTGAAGGCGCTCCTCGGCGCCTTGCCCGGCGTCGTCGAGGTCCACGATCTGCACGTCTGGGCGATGAGCACGACCGAGACGGCGTTGACCGCCCACCTGGTCATGCCGGAGAGCGGGCGCGCGCCGACGTTCCTCACCTCCGCGTGCAAGGAGCTGCACGACAGGTTCGGCATCGACCACGCGACGCTCCAGATCGATCCGCAAGAGGCTCCCGCGCCGTGCGCCCTGGCCCCCGACGAGATCGTGTAGATGCCTCGGTTTGTGGGGCCCGGCGTGGTAAAGCAAGGCCGCTCGCATGTCCTGGCCCTACGAGATCCGCGGCGCCGTTCCGTCCGACGAAGACCAGCTGCTCGAGGTCGCCGGTCACCTGAACACGGTCAACCTGCCCAACGACCGCGACGAGATCCGGGGCATCCTCGAGCAGGCGCACAAGAGCTTCACGGGGGCGATCAAGGACCCGCGCCGGCGCGAGTACGTCTTCGTCCTCGTCGACAACGAGCGGAAGCGCATCGTCGGCACGTCGATGATCATCGGCCAGCTCGGGCGGCGCGACGCGCCGTACATCTACGTCGACGTGTCCGAGGAGGAGCGCTACTCGGCGACGCTCGACAAGCACTTCCGGCACGTCGTGCTCAAGATCGGCTACTCGTACAACGGGCCGACGGAGATCGGAGGGCTCATCGTGAGCCCCGACGACCGCAAGAAGCCCGAGCGCCTGGGGCTGCTCATCTCGTACGTGCGCTTCCTGTACATCAAGCTGCATCGAGACCTCTTCAAGGACGAGCTCCTCGCCGAGCTCCTGCCCCCGCTCGAGCCCGACGGCACCTCGCACCTGTGGGACGCGCTCGGCCGCAAGTTCACCGACATGACGTACGCCGAGGCCGACCGGCTCTCGAAGAAGAACAAGGAGTTCATCAAGGGCCTGTTCCCCGAGGGCGCCGTGTACGCCACGCTCCTTCCGCAGAACGCGCAGGACGTCATCGGCAAGGTGGGCGCGCAGACCCGGGGCGTCGAGAAGATGCTGCGGCGCGTGGGGTTCCAGTACGCGTGGCGCGTCGACCCCTTCGACGGCGGCCCGCACTTCACCGCGCCCACCGACGAGGTCGCGCTGGTGCAGCGCACGCACGAGGCGCGCCTCGCCAGGCTCCTGCCCGCCTCCGACGTGCCGCGCACGCGCGCGCTCGTCGCCACCGAGCGCGCCGAGGCGCCGTACTTCCGCTGCGTGCACACGCCGTGGCGCGCGGGCGTCGAGGGCGGCGCCGAGCTCGCCGCCGGCGCCGCCGAGTACCTCGGGCTCGAGGAGGGCGCGAAGGTCTGGGTGCTGCCGCTCGAGTAGGAGCGTTCAGCCCGCGCCGAGCTTCCCGAGCACCGCCGTCCGGAGCAGATCCGGCGGCAGGAGGCCCTCGCCCAGGATGGTGTCGTGGAAGACGAGCGCGTCGAAGCGCGGCCCGAGCTTCTGCTCGACCTCCTTGCGCAGCGCGCGCAGGCGCAGGAGGCCATAGAAGTACGACGTCGCCTGCCCGGGCATGCGGAACGTGTACCGCTCGACCTCCGACGTCGCGAACGCGGGCGACAGGCCGACCTCCTTCTCGAGGAAGTCGCGCGCGGTGTCGAACGTCCACTTGCCCTGCTGCAGCTCGGGATCGAGGAACGCACGGGCCGCGCGCTGCAGGCGAAGCTGCAGGCTCACGAGCTGCCCGTCGGGAGGCATGAACGGCAGCAGGATGACCTCCGAGTACAGGCCCCAGCCCTCGGCGTTGGTGCTGTTGAAGGCGTAGACGGCCCGCGCGATCGACACGCCCCGCTCGACCATCGTGTCGAACTGCAGCTCGTGGCCGGGGCGCGCCTCGTGCGCCGTCAGCGTCCACGACGCCGCGGCGAACGTGAAGTCGTCGTACTTCTGCTCGGCCTCCTTGCTCCCCGTGGGCGCCGGGGCTGACAGCGGCAGCACGAACTCCCCCTGCTCACCCTTGTTGCCGAGCAGGCGCGGAGGGCTCATGTGCGGCGCCGGCTGCTCGGCGCTCTCGGCGGCGGTCGCGAGGCGGATGCGCGCCGGGCGCGCAGGCAGCGTGACGAGACGCTCGCGCCGGATGATCGCCTCGATGTCGGCGAGGCGCTGCTGGTAGTGCGGCAGGATCGCCGCGCCCACGAGCTGCTCCTTCTTCAGCTCGCGCAGCACGTCGCGGTAGTCTGCGCTCGGCAGGTGGCGCTGCGCCGCGACGACGGCCGCGACCCGGCTCATCTCCTGCTGGATCGCCATGAACTCCTCGTGCGCGCGCTGCGTAAGCTCGGCGGGGGGCAGGTCGACACCGATGCGCTCGAGGTCGAGCGCGTAGACGGGCGGCGGCAGCGCGAAGCCGTCGCGCGCCTTCGGCAGCACGGTCTCCCGCAGGAACGCGTCGTAGGCGTCTTGCTGCTGCGACAGCGCGCGCAGCGCGTCCTCGTGCCCGGTGAGGCCGTACTTGGCGAACAGCTTGCCGACGCCGTCGCGTAGCGTCGCCGACGTCGCGAGCATCTTCTCGACGTCCAGGCGCGCGGGCGGCGTCAGGCCCGGGCGCGAGAGGTGGGCGGCGATGTCGGCGCGAGCGAGCCCGGCGAGCGGCTGCGAGCCGGGAACCAGCCCGGCATAGCGGCGCAGGCGCTCGACGGCGCGCGCGCGTCGCGCCGGCGCGACCTGATCGTCGAGCAGCGCGTGGACGCCGGCGAAGACGAGCCGCGCGACGTCCCAGTGCGGCACCATCGTCTGCTCGTCGAGCTCGATCTTGCGCACCTGCAGCGCGGCCGCGTGCAGCAGGATGGCGATGTCCTGCTGGACGAGCGGATCGGTCTCCGCCGCACGGCGCGCCTCGAGCGTGCGCTCCGCCTCGCGCAGCGCGGCCACCTGCCGGGCGCGGAAGTCCCCGGTCAGATCGACGACCCGCGGGTCGGCGTCCTCCACGCCGAGATCGGACGCCTGCTCGGGCGAAAACCGGGCCGTGACGGCGAGGAGGATCTTCGAGTCCTCGTCGCTGCGCGCGACCCACGACGCGGGGCCGGGCGCGGACGCCGACGGCGAGGCGGGCGAAGAAGGAGCGGGGCCGGGGGCGCCGGCGCACGCCGTCGAGAGGGCGAGCGCGAGCAGCGAAGCGATGGTTCGGGCCTTCACGGGCGCAGGGCCTAGCCTGGGCCCACCGCGGCGTCACGTTGTGGCAGACTCGTCGAATGCCGCCGCGCGAGCCCAGGACGGCAGGCCCACGCCGGACGCGCACGCGCAAGGCCAGGGCCGCGCAGACCGACGTCCTGGACGTGCGCACGAGCGACGGCTGGTCGCTGCGCGCCACGGTCGACGAGCCCGCCGGAACGCCCGTCGGCGTCGCCGTGCTCGGCCACGCGATGATGGCGCGCCGCACCGAGTTCGAGCGCCCCGAGGGCGGCGGGGTCCGAACGATGCTCGCGTCGCGCGGCTGGCGCGTCGTCACGTTCGACTTCCGCGGCCACGGCGACAGCGGCCCGCGCGCCCAGGAGGGCGGCGTCTACGACTACGACGACTTCGTGCGGGGCGATCTTCCCGCGATCCACGCCTTCGCACGCGCGCGCGAGCGGAGGCGCCGGCGCGTCATCCTCGTTGGCCACTCGCTCGGCGCGCACGTCGGCCTCGCGTCGCAGGGCCAGGGCCTCGTCGCGTTCGACGGCTTCGTGGCCCTCGGCGCCAACGTCTGGCTGCGCGAGCTCGAGCCCCTGCCCGCGCGGTGGCTGCTCAAGCGGGCCGTGCTCGCCGCCGTCACGGCGACCTGCCGGCGCGTCGGCCGCTTTCCCGCGCGGGCGCTGCGCCTCGGCAGCGACGACGAGACGCGCGCGTACTTCGAGGACTTCGCGCGCTTCGCCCGCACGGGGCGGTGGACGGCGCGCGACGGCGCCGACTACCTCGCCGGCCTCCAGCGCGTGAGCGCCCCCGTGCTGCAGGTCGTCAGCGACGGCGACCGCCTCTCGTGCGTACCCGACGCGGGGGCGCGCTTTCTCGCGCGCTGCGCCGGCCCGACGGAGCTCGTTCGCGTGCGCCAGGCCGACGACGGCAGCCCCGCGCCCGACCACATGGGGCTCGTCACGAGCGGCCGCATCGCGTCGGTCTGGGACCGCATCGAGGCGTGGATGCGCGACGTTCCCGTTGCGCGCGGTCCGTTCTGAGCTTACAGAATATTCGTGGTCGCCGCGCGCGCGCTCGAGGTCCCCTCCCCTCCTTCTCCTCTTCCTGCTGCTGCCCCGAAGGCGGGCGGCGCCGCGCTCACGTCGCGCGAGCGCGACATCGTCCGAGCGCTCGCCCGCGCGGTCGTCCCGCCCGGGAGCGCGTTCGAGCCCGGGGGCGCGGGCACGCTCACGCGCTTCGAGGCGTGGTTTCACGGCGCGAGCCCCTTCCAGATGGGCATCCTCAGGTCGCTGCTCTGGGCCGCCGAGCTCGGCGCGATCCCGAGCACGGGCCGGGCGCTGACGGCGCTCGACCCCGAGCGGGCCACGCGCTTCCTCGCGGACTGGGCGTCGTCGGGCCTGCACGCCCGGCGCGTCCTGCTCAAGGCGATCCTGAGCCCCATCAAGGTCGCCCACTTCGACGACGCGCGCGCGTTCGAGGCCGTTGGCTGCAAGAGCTTCCACGCGCACAGGCCGCCCGTCGCCGAGCCCGCGCGGTGGACGCAGCAGGTGACCGACGGGCGCGCGGTGGCCGAGGACCTGGAGCTCGAGTGCGAGGTCGTCGTCGTCGGCACGGGCGCGGGCGGCGCCGCGTGCGCCTACGAGCTCGCCTCGCGGGGGCGCGCCGTGTTGCTCCTCGAGGAGGGCGATCTGCACAGGCGCGACGCGTTCGTCGGCCGCACGCAGCCGATGGTCAAGAAGCTCTACCGCGATCAGGGGTTGACCGTGGCGCTCGGCAAGGTCGGCATCCCCGTCTTCGTGGGGCGCGCGGTCGGGGGCACGACGGTCATCAACAGCGGCACCTGCTACCGCGCGCCCGAGCGCACGTTCGCGCGCTGGCGGCGCGATCACGGCCTCGCCGGCTACTCGAGCGCCTCGATGGACCCGTACTACGCGCGCGTCGAGTCGATGCTGCACGTCGAGCGCGCGCGGTTCGAGCTCACGGGTGGCGTCGGGCGCGTCGTCGCGCGCGGCGCCGAGAAGCTCGGGCTGCACCATCAGCCGGTGCAGCGCAACGCGCCCGACTGCGATGGCCAGGGCGTCTGCTGCTTCGGGTGCCCCACGGGCGCCAAGCGCTCGACCGACGTGAGCTACGTCCCGGCGGCGCTCGAGCGCGGCGCGCAGCTCATCGCCGGGGCGCGCGTCGACGGCATCGAGGT
>JAJYCT010000303.1 GCA_021778125.1 Myxococcales bacterium | reverse complement strand
CGATGAGATCTCCGCAGCCGAAGCAGTTGCTCCCGCCGAAGTTCTTGCTGCCGCCGGAGCCACCGCCCCCGCCGGCCGAGCCCGGGGTCCCGGCCCCGCCGTTCGCGCCCATCGCGGGGGTCCAGGTCGTCCCGACGAAGGTGCCGAAGTTGTCCGTGACGGGGCTTCCTGCGCTCCCGGCGCCGCCGTTGGAGCCGTCGCCGCCGCGCGATCCGTCGCTCACGCCGCTCGAGCCGGTCAAGGGGCAGATCCCCGGACAATTCGAGCCACCGCCGACGCCCCCGGCGCCGCCCGACAGGCCCCCCGCGTTCGCGCCCGCCGCGCCGCCGTTCGACCCGCAGTCGTACGCCTGTCCGCCGCCGCCGCCCGCGACGCTGCACGACGCAGGCGCCCCGCTGGTGCCGTTGGCGCCCGCCGCGCCGTTGCCGGCCTCGATGACCGAGTTGGTGATCGCCAGCCCGGGCGAGTTGGCGACGACGACGCCCATGCTCGGAGCGCCCGGCGCCGTCGCGTTCGTGCCGACGATGAGGACCTTGTCGATCGTCGTCGTGACCTGCGGGGAGGTGACGGCGAAGTTGCTCGCCTGCACCGTGACCGCCGCGCTCGACTCGATCTTGACGCCCGTCGCCGGCGCCGTTCGCGCCCACGTGATGGGGTCGTAGCCGCCGTAGACGTTCACCCCCTCGAGCAGGTTGAGCGTGTTGGTCTCCTGGTACGTCCCGGAGGCGACGTGCACCTCGCACACCGTCGGGACGCACGCGCCCGCGAGGGCGATGCCGCGCGACAGCTTCGCCACGGCCAGGGCCGTCGTCGTGCCGTCGTTCGCGTCGTTCCCCGTGGACGTGGACACGTAGATGACCGTCGGACCGGTCGCCGTGCCGCCGTCTCCGTCGGGCATGCCCGCGTCGGACGCGTCCGGGCCGCTCGCGTCCCCCGCGGCGTCGACGGGCGCCACGCCCGCGTCGGTCATCGCGTCGCCGTGCGACGCGTCGGCGGATGCGTCCGCCGGCGCCGCGGCGTCCTTGCCGCTCGCCCCGTCGGCCCTCGCGTCCTCGCCCGTCGCCGCGTCGGACGTCGCTCCGTCCGACGACGTCGCGTCCGGCGAGCCGCCGTCCTCGCCGCCGCCGCTCGAGCTGCTCCCGCTCGAACCGCACGCCACCGCGCCCCCCACCGCGACGAGCAGCGCCGCGAGCGCGGTCCGCGAAACTCCACTCTGGAAATGAGCCATGCCTTCTCTCTCTCTACTCTCTGGTTCTCTTTGGGGGTCGGGTTCAGCGCGCGACCGACACGTAGTCGAAGCGCAGCAGGACATCGTCGACGGCATCGAGGTTCAGCCCGTCGGAGTAGGTGCCGTCAGGCTGCGGCACGCTCATGACGGCGGCCGGAATGAACAGCGCGTACTCGCCGTAGAGGCCGCGCGCCGCGAGCTCCGACGTCTCGCCGTTCGCGTACATCGCGGCCTCGAAGTCCGTCCGCGCCACGTTGAGGCGAGGCTGCATGCGCGCCGTCGAGTACTGCTGCGTCTCGTTCGACACGCCGAGGTCGCCGCCGATGCTGTTGGTGCCGATCGTCGCGACCCCGAACTCGGGATCGCGGAACAGGTTCACCGACGGACGCACGGAGGCCTGCTGGTAGGCCGGTTGCCCCGCGCCGGGGCTGCCGCACCACTGGCTGAAGAACGTGTTGTTCTTGAGCAGGTCCATCCGCGTGAACGTGGACTGATCGCCGCGGACGAGCGTCGCCGGATCGCCCAGGACCGACGCGTTGGTAGACCAGATCCGCTCGGCGCAGTCTTGCCCGGCGATGACCGGGATGCCCTGCGCGTTGCCGATCTTGAGCGACCCGAGCGGCACCAGCGAGAACGGGATCTGCTGGCCCTGATAAACGCCGCCGGAGTCGAAGACCGCGTAGCGCGGGTCCTGCAGCAGCAGCCGGAAGCGCTGCACGTCGGTGAGCTCCTGCTCGCCGGCCGGGGCCTGCGAGCGGTCCTGGATCTGCAGGAGGTGCTGGCGCAGGCTGAGCACGGCCTCGAGGTTGCTCGGGCTGTTGCCGTTGAGGCGGTTGGTCGCCGTGTAGGAGAGGAGGCCGTCGACGACCGACTGCAGGTCCGCCGGCGTCTGCGCGGCGAGCACCGCGCTGCGGGCGGTCATGCTCGCCTGGTACTCGTACTCGACGGCCCTCTCCGCGAGGTACACGAAGCGGCGCGCGCGGTGCATCGAGGCCTGGAACGCCTCGACGGTCTGGTTGACCCACGGGTCCAGATCGGGCGGGTGCACGGTGCGCCCGATGGCCGCGTTCAGCGTGGCCGTGCCGTCGTCGAACGCGCCCTGCGCGGCGAGGATCCCCTGGTCTAGCCGGTACGCGGCGAGCTGCTGATCGGCGATGGCGCGCTGGATGCGCAGCGCGTCGCCCTGCGCGCCGACGAGCTGCATGGACGCGTCGTTGGTGCACTGCTGCCAGTCGGTGCTGTCCTGGATCTGCATCGCGAGGGCGTTGTGCTCGTCCTCCGCCTGCTGCATCGCGTACTCGAGGCCGTCGGCGGTGGCCTTCGCGGCCGACTCGGCGACCGCCGAGACGCACACGCCCGCGGCGAGCCCCGTCGCGTCCGCCGCGACGTCCTTGAACGCGTCGCAGCAGTCCTTGGTCGCCCCCGCGGCCTCGGCGATCACGTCGGCCGCGAGCTTGCCCGCGCGGAGCGACTGCATCGTCTTGTCGTGCTCGGCCTGGAGCTGCTCGAGCTGCTGGTTGCCCTGCTGCCGGATGAGGCACGACTGCATCGCGATGTCGTACGACTGCGACCGGGCCGCGTAATCCGCGCGCGCGATCTCGACGTCGATCGCCGAGGCGCGCACCGTCATCGCGGACTCGCCGAGGCTGCCCCGGTAACACGCCCCCGTCGAGAACGGGTCGGTCGGCACGTTGCTCGAGGAGGGCGGCTGCTCGCGCGCGTTGGGGTACGACGCGCGGCACGCCTGCCGCGCGGCGTCGACGACCGACGGGTCGGCCGTGGTCAGGGCGGTCCCCTGCGTCAGCGCCGACGCCGTGACCGTCGCGGTGATCGTGCCGCACTGCATGCACTGGGACGTGGGGGCCATCGGGCAGGGGCCGAGCGGGCCGCACGTCGTCAGGTCCTGCGCCGGATCCGACAGCGTCGTCAGGCCGGGATCGGGGAACGTGACGCTCCCCGCGGTCTGCCGGTTGACCTGCTGCGCGACGCAGAGCTGGAAGAGGACGTCGTCGCGCGAGAGCTGCGAGCTGAGGTTGCCCGGATCGACGCGGCAGGCCGCGTTCTCGAGCTGCATGTAGCAGTTCGTGGCGGAGAACGGGCGCCCGGCCTGCGAGGCCCAGTGCTCGAGGACGTCCGTGGTCGAGAGCGTGCCGGGCAGCCCGCAGTACGAGCTGACCTCGTTGCCGTACTGCATCCGGATGTCGTCGAGCCGGGTGGCGATGTCCGCCGTCGAGAGGCTCTGCTCGTAGAGGCGCTGCGCCTCGGTCTGGTACGCCATGCCGACCGCGGCGGCGGAGGTCTTCGCGTCGTTCAGGACGGCCACCGCCCAGCCGCTCGCCGTCGCGCTCGTCCCCAGGAAGTAGTCGGAGATGGCCGAGAAGCGGGCGGACGGGTCGGGCGAGTTGCCGAAGAAGTACAAGGGGAGATCGGAGTCCTCGATCCCGAGCGGGTTGTGCCCGGCCGCGAAGTCGTTGGCCTGGGCGAGGACCTTGCCGAGCGAGCCGCGCAGCGCGGCCTCGGCGGCGGCGTAGGGGACCTCCCAGGCGGGGGCGGCGGCCCCGCGGGCGGCCGCCGCGGCCTTCGCCCGCACGTGCAGCTCCTCGGCGATCGGCAGGACGGCCAGGGCCGCGCGGATCGCCGAGCCCACGGGCGCCTGGGCCCCGTCGAGGATCGTGTTGTCGCTCGTCAGCGCCGCGTTCTGCAGCAGCGGAAGGACCAGGTCGAGCTGCGCGCGGAGCGTGTCGACCAGCGCGAACGGCAGCCCCTGCGGCTGCGCGTAGTTGGCGTCGTACGGGAGGGTGGCGACGAACTTCGGGCGGTAGTCCGGCTGGTCGACGATCGACCCCGCCATCGACACGAGCGGCGTCCCGAAGCGCGGGTGGAGCAGCAGGCCCCAGCCCGCGAGCGAGTCGGCGAGGGCGGCCAGGGGCGCGGGGACGTTGTCGCCCATCACCGTGCCGCGCACCGCGTCGGGCACCGCGAGCCGCTGGCCGGCCTCGGTCGCCATGAGCGCGTGGATCTGCACCCACTGCTGGAGCAGGCGGTGCTCGAGCCGCGCCCCGCGGTCGTCCGGGGAGCGCGTCGCGGCGCCGAGGGCGCGCGCGCGGTCGGCGTCCGAGGCCCACTCGAGCTCGGCGAGCATGCGCCGCGCGTCGAGGCAGCCCGGCGTCGCCGCGGGGCTCCCGTAGAGGACCGTGTTCAGGCCGACGCCGTTCTGGGACGCCGTCGTGGGGGTGGGGGCGGAGAGCAGCCCGAGATCCGTCACGCACGCGGCGATGACCGCGCTCGTGGCCTGCATCGTGCCCTGGTCGCGCGTCGCGTCGGCGGGGATCGCGACGCCTCGGCCCCCCTGGGCGCAGAGCAGGTCGCCGCTCACCGACGGGAGCGTCAGCGTGCTCGAGAACGCGTACCCGAGATCCCCCGTGGCGGAGTCCGCGGCGGGCTGGTTGCTCGAGTCGAGCCCGCTCGTGCACCCGAGGATCTCCGCGCACTGCCCGGTGGTGGGCGCCGCGAAGGTGCAGAGCTTCTGGACGTTGCCGTTGAGGGTCACGTTCGCGTTGCAGGGCGTCCCGCCCGCGTCGTTCACGCTGAGCTGCGCCTGGAACTGCACCGCGCCGGTCCCCGCCACGGGGGTGCACCCGAGGCTCGCGGACAGCTCGGCGCAGCGGTCGATGACGCCGTACACCTGCGGCGCGCCCGCAGGGATGCACGAGTCGGCCGAGGGCTCGGTGCCGAAGTCGATCGCGCACGGGATGCCGCCGCTCGCCGTGATCGCCGGGTTCGGCGCCACCGACGCGAGCTGGAAGGAGTTGACCGACCAGGTGGGATCGAGCGGCTTGAGCACGACGCCGAAGAGCGAGCCGGCCCCCGTCGTGTAGCCGCCGAGCAGAACGGAGCCGACCGGGACGTTCGGACCGAGGAACGAGCGGGTGGGGGTCCAGGTGCTGGCGGCCTTCGCGCTCCAGTACGCGTCGGGGACGACGACCCCCGGCTCGCACGCGTCGAGGCGGCGGTCGGGCGAGATGCCGGGCGGGACGTCGCCGGCGGTGTCGAGCAGCTCGTCGTACTCCGCGGTGGTGCGGCCCGACGACCACGGGCTGAAGGTGCCGAGCAGCGCGGTGAGCACGGAGGAGGGCACGGCGGCGACCCCCTTGGCGGGGAGCGCGACGTCGCCGGGCACGGCGGGCGCGCTCGCGCCCATGGGCAGGTCGCCCGTTCGCGCCAGGACGACTTGCCAGTGGAGCACCTCGTGGGCGCCGCCCTCGAAGGCGCCGTCGACCGTCGTCGTCAGGCGCGTCGCGAGGACGCCCCGGCCCTGCGCGGCGGAGTACGTGAACGGCGTGGCCGGCGCCGAGCTCAGGGTGAGCGCGGTCTGGAAGTCGGCGGTGACCTGCGCGCTGCCGAAGGACTTGCGCGGGAGCGTGAGCGTGCCCCCCCCGCCGCTCGACGTGATCGAGCCGACCCACGACGCGTCCGGCCCGAACACGCCGAACCGATCGCCGACCTGCAGCACGCCGGCGCCCCCCGAGGCGAACACGCTCGCGGTGATGGGGACGCTGAAGCTCCCCGGGGCCGCGACGCTCTGGCCCGACGCGCCGCCGCCGGCGATCGCCACGTCGCTCAGCGTCGCCACGCCGCTGTACACGCCCTGCAGCGTCGGCGGCGTGAACGGGGTCGCGAGCAGATCGACGGTGACGGTCTCGAAGCTCGCGCCCCAGTAGATCCGGATGATCCCCGGCGACGTGGGGGCCGCCCTGGCGCCCGCCGCCACGCGCACGTGCACGACGCGCACGGTCCCGTTCGCGTCGTTGGCGTCGCGGCACTCGGGGCCGAACGCGCCGCCGTCGGCGCACTGGAGCTCGAACGGCGCGTCGGTGGCGATGCGCACGGGGCCGAGATCGGCGGTCGCGACCTGGAAGCGCACGGCGACGGGCGTCGTCAGGTTCGGCAGGACGACGCGCGGGCTGTCGAGCACCACCGACCCGACGTTGCCGATCGTGACGGGCACGCGGCCGTCCGGGCCCGGGACGCCGCACCGGCCGAACGGGTCGCACGTCTGCGAGCAGGCCGGCAGGCCGGTCCCGCAGGAGGCGACGCACTGGCCGAGATCGCAGTGCGCGCCGCACGGGCACGTATCGTCGGTCATGCACTCGCGGTGCTGCGCGATGGTCTCCGGGTTCGGCGTGCACGCCGCCGGCGCGCCGGGGCCCGCCGAGGAGCTCGTGCAGCCGGCGCTGCAGCCGAGGACGGCCGCGACTCCCAGCGCGAAGACCCTCGTCGTCCATCGCGTACACCCGATGCCAAAGCCCATGGACGCCTCCGCGGGGCGAGAGCAGCGCTCGCCCACCTAAGTCGGCACGAATCTCATAGGTAATTGATTTCAGTCAACTGCAAAGATTCGCGCCAAGGGGATCGCGCTGCCGCTGCGCGGCGAGATCGTGACGCCGCGACGCGGCGCGCTCGAGGAGCCGGGCAGCAGGGCTACGGCGCCGCAGGCGTCGCCGCGGTCGTGGCCCTCTCCGCCGGCGCGAGCGCCGCCTCGACCTCGGCGTACGTGAGGCCGAGCTCGCGCGCGCGCAGGAACGCGGCGAGCAGCGCGCCGCGCACCGCGGCCGGCACGAC
>JAJYCT010000302.1 GCA_021778125.1 Myxococcales bacterium | reverse complement strand
GTAATGCGAGCCTCGGCGATCGGCACGGCCCACCGTGTACCTCACGCCATGTTTCCATGATGTTTCCATCGGCAACGCGTTCCATAATTCTCGGACGACGCCTAAGGGGCTCATGCGGCGTTCAATGGCACTGGAACGGCGCACTCCCTGGCAGATTCTCCGCGCGATCGAGCCGTCCGAGGCCGAGCGCCGCGTGCGCGAGCCGCAAGGACGGTTCGTCCGCCTCCGTCGGCAGCCGCTCTGCTGCGAGGTCGAGTTCTCGCCTTGCGGGCAGCAGGCCCCCCGCGTGCGCCTGTCACGTGAGCGTGAAGCGTTCAGTTGAACGCGCACATCGTGCACGCCGCACCGCAGAACTTCCAAACCAGCGTGGCGGCGGACCCGCTCTGGTAGAAGGAAGGCGCGCACTGCTGCGAGCACTGCTGCGAGCACACTCCGCCGTCGCTGTCGCCGCAGCGGCACGTCCAGAGCTGCTGGAGCGCCTGGCTGCACGTCGCGTCGGCGGCGCACGACGTGACTGCCGTCGAGCAGTTCGACACCGTCGTCGCCATGAGGCAGGCCTCGCACGTGTCGCTGCCGCACCGCGACGCGGCGTCGCTGCTCGTGGAGGCGTCCCCGCCGTCGCGCGGCCCGACGCTGGCGTCCCCGCCGCCCTCGGCGGTGCCCTGCGCAGCGTCGCCGACGCCACCCTCGCCAGAACCCGGCGCCGCGTCCTTGCCGCCACCCTGATCGGCCGTCGCGTCGGGCGCGACGTTCGCGTCCGCGCCTCCGTCTCCGGGCGCGGGGCTCGACGCGGCGCCGTTGCTACCGCAGCCCGTCACCACCGCCATCATCACGAACCCACAGGTCGCTGCATTCGATCGGTTCATGGTCGTTCTCCAAGGCAAGGTGTCGCGTTCCGGTGATGCCAGCAAACCGGTCGGTCCTCTGAACGTCGCAGCCATTCACGATGCTCTGCCTGTACGGACCCCGGGAGGAAAGCGATCACCATCGTCGTGGTCCGGGCATCCGAATCCATCCCCCGTCAAGACCGGGACCTTGCTCACGGGCCTCGCCGTCGCCCGACGCGCGGTCTCTCAGGGCTTGGCCAGCCTCATGACGTCCCCCTTGCCGTTCCAGCCGTTGGTCACCCAGTACAGGCTCGTCGCGTCGAGGACCATGGAGTTGGGCGTGTAGATCGCAGCCCCGGCGTCGTCGGTCGACTGCGCCAGGAGCACGGTCGGGTTACCCCCCGCGGGCGGAGCCATCTTGAGCCCGCCGGCCTCCCACCAGTAGACGTGAGCCGTGTCCACGCCGATGAGGGGTGTCCAGACGAGCAGATACGACTCCAGGGAGAGCGTGCTGCCGCCCCCGACCGGCACCCCCAGCAGGGTGGCGTTGCCCTGCACCGCGCCCGTCATCCAGTACACGCTCCCCGCACCGACCTGGATGTGGCTCGTGTTGCAGTACTGATTCGCCGAGGCGAGCGTGACGGGCGCCGTTCCGCCCGCGAGGGGCACCTTCTTGACCAGGCAACGGCCCAACGGGACGTCGAGCCAGTACACGCTCGCCGCGTCGATCGCGAGGTAGCTGGCGCTGGTGTCGGCGGCGAGCAGCGTCGGAGCTCCGCCCGCGACCGGAACGCTCTTGATGCCGTCGCCGTCCGTCCAGTAGATGCGCTGCGCGTCCGCGGCGATCGAGTCGCTGCCTCCCGCCGGCACGGAGGCGACGACCGTCGGGCTGCCGCCGCCGACCGGGACCTTCTTCAGCGCCGAGCTGGTGGTGCCGTCGATCCAGTACACGCTCACGCCGTCGGAGGCGACGCCGACGGGCGTGTCCAGGCCCGAGGCCAGCGTGACGGGGGTGCCGCCGCCGAGGGCGACCTTCATCACGGTCCCGGTGGGAGGTCCGCTGCCCCCGGCTCCGTAGTTGGTCCAGTAGACGTTCGCGCCGTCGACGGCGATCTGCTGCGGGTTCGGCTGCCCCGTCGCGAGCACGACCGGCTGGCACAGGCCGCCCTGGCACGCACCGCCCAGGCAGTCGTGGCCGCAGCGACCGCAGTTCTTCGGATCGCTCGTCACGCTCCCGCAGACCGCGAAGCCGTCGCTGGTCGCGTCGAAGGGCGGCAGGCCCGCGTCCGTGACCCCGCCGCCGTCCCCCGCGCCGGTGCAGGCCTCGCCCGCCGACGGCAGCACCTGCCCGGTGCACGGCCCAAAGCTCGCGCCGCTCGCGCCACTCGCAAGGACGCACGTCTGCGTCCCGGCCCTGCACGCGCCGACGCCTGCGGTCCCCGCCGGCCCCGTGTAGCAGACCTCGGTCTCGCCTTGCTGGCACGAGCACCCGGTGAAGTTCGGGCCGTGGATGCAATCGACGCCCCCGTCGCCGGAGCCTGGCGCGCCGCTCGATCCCAGGTTGTTGCTGCTGCCGCAGGCGACCGCGCAGCACACGGCCACGATCGTCGTGCTCGTCCAGGCCCACCTCGCACCCATTGTCAGCCTCCTTGCCAGGTTCCTTGGGGGTAATGTCCGGGCGACCGAGACTTTCTGATCCTCGCTTCCGACTATTCGCCCGGTGGCGCGCTCGGTCCGAGCACCTGCTCGACCTTCGTGCGGTAGATCGACGCGGGATAGGCGCCGGGGGCCGTCTACGGGCTAGCGTCGGTGGCCCGCGATCCACCGCGCCCCCCCCTGGCGTCGGGTGCGCAGCGCGATGAGCGCGGCCAGCAGCATTGCCGCGCCGACGGCGTCAGCGTCCGCCGGCGACCCGGCGAGCACGCAGCCGCAGCCGCTGGGCGACGTGGGGGACGCGCCGTTCGCCGCCCCCGCGTCCCCTGCGCTGCCGCCGCTCGACCCGCCGCCATCGCCTCCGCCGCTCGAGCCGCTGACCCCACCGTCGCCCCCCGGACCGCCGTCCTTGTTGCCGTCGCCCGGCGGCCAACCCGGGTTGGTGCCGCTGCCGGCGTACGCGCCGCGGAAGGTGAACGTGCCCTTCGAGGTCCCGTTGAAGTCCTTGCTGTAGTCGGTGTCCATCGCGAAGAGCGACTCGTCGATGGGGCTGCCCTGGCACTTGCCCGGCAGCGGATAGAAGTCCATCTGCCCGAGCGTGGTCGACGGGTGGTTCACGTACTGCCCGGCGCTGGCCTGGACGTCGGTCAGGTTGTCGTGCTGGTTGGTGATGGTGCCCGTGATGGGCGTCGCCGCGAAGATCAGGTTGCCCACGACCCCGTCGCCTTGCGGCGCGGCGCTGCCGAAGTCGATGCCGATGGACGTGCCGTAGATCGTGTTGTTGTAGGCGTACGCGAGCTCGAGCGGCAGGTCGTGGTTGCGGAAGAGCATGGCCCGATTGGCTGGTGCGTCGACGAAGATGTTGTCGTGGACCGTCACGCGGCCCGAAGCCTGAAAGAGCGACTCGCGCGGGTTGTGGTAGAAGAGGTTGCCGTACATCTCGTAGCGGTCCTGCGAGCCGGCGCCGCTCGCGGGGAAGCCGCCGAAGAGCACGTTCGGCCGGTCGCCGAGGGGGCTCGGCTGGTCGTCCTTGATCCACACGTTGTTGCGGACGATCGTCGTCGTCGGCTGCGTGGGCATTCCCGGCACCGTCGGGCGCGGCTGCTGCCACTTGATCTCCATGCAGTAGCCGATGGGGTCCTGCACGAGGTTGTCCTCGATGAGTCCCCCCACGAACGGATCGGTCCCGTCGGAGTTGCCGAGGTAGAGGCCCGTGCCCGCGCCGGTGACGACGTTGTGGCGGATGATCCAGCCCCAGGTGGGCGTCTTCGTGGAGATGCCGCAGTTGTCCTGGTCCCCCGAGCCGTCCATGTTCACGAGCGCGCAGTCCTCGATGCGCACGTCGTGCACGAGGTTCGACGTCCCGTTCTTGGCGCTGATGCCGAAGGCGCCGTCGACGTGGTGGCCGTCGATGAGCAGGTTCTCGACGGCGAGGAAGCTCGAGTTGGTGATCTCGACGATGTTGCAGCACCCGTCGGTGCCGGCGTCGATGACCGCGGTGGGCGGGCTCGCGGCCGGGCCCGTGACGGTGATCCACGAGCTCGACGTCCCGTTCAGGTTCGAGAGCGCGAGCCACGTGTAGTGCCCCGCGGCGAGGTGCAGCGTATCGCCCGGCTTCAGCGTGCCGAGCTGCTGCTGGTAGTTGGTAGGGTCGGCCTGCACGTCCGCGGCCGCCGCGACGCGCGGCGCGAGCAGCAGTCCGGCCACGACCGCGCAGACCACCACCCGTGCAGGGTACTCGCTCATCTCCGCTGCCTTGCTCGGCGGCGTCCATGTCGCCGCATTCGATCGGTTCATGGTCGTCCTTGCCTCTCCAGGTCCGCCCCTCCCGCCCCTACTTCGCGAGCTTGTAGACCCCCCCCGCGATCCACCCAGTAGACGCTCTTGGCGTCGAGCGCGATGCTCGCGGGGCTCGCGCCCGGCGCGAGCAGTGTGGCGCTCCCGCCACCGAGGGCGACGCGGTTGAGCCCCGCAGGGCCCCAGTACACGCTCCTCGCGTCGACGGCGATGGACCCGGGGGACGCCCCCCTCCCGTCTCGCGCGCCGCCCCGTCGCCCGCCGAGCGGCACGCCAAGAGCGCGACAAGACATGAGATTGCGGCAAATCGTATGGGACGCGACGATTTCTACCTCAAAAACGGGGGTCGTTGTCGACTTATCCTTTTGAAGGCGGCGAAACGGTCCGGCAGACGCCGGGCCAGCCGCTCTCCCGATGCTCGCGCCGGGCCGGTCCCTGAGGGGACGCCCGCCCGGCCGCCCGCCACCGGTCCACCCCCGATCCGCAGAGAACCGGCCGACCGCCGGCACAGGAGAGATCCGCCATGAGCCCGTCCCTCGAGATGCTTCGCCGCCGCATGCTCCGCGCCCCGTACAGCACGGAGATCATCGCCGTGATGCGCGAGATCGCGCGCAGCGGCGATCCCGACGCCATCGTGGTGCTCTCCCGCCAGCTCGACGTCCCGTGCGACGTCGGCCGCGCGGCGGTCGCGTGCCTGGTGGCGATCGGATTCGCCGTCATCCCCGAGATGCGCCGCCGCCTCGATGCCCTCGACGAGGACATGGTCCGCAACGCGCACCGCGTGCTCGCCGTGCTCGGCGACGAAAACTCGCGCGCCGCGCTCGACGCCGAGTGCTGGGCCGATCTCGAGCAAGGCGCCGACGACGACGGCGAGAAGGCCGCGCAGTAGCCGATCCCCGATGCCCCACGAGAGGAACCACCGCGTCATGAGCTCGAAGAGAGAAATCCGCGTCACGCTCCCCGTCGTCGTCCGCCCGAGCGATCCGCCGTACACCAGGCTGCTCGTCGACCAGCAGGTCGACCGCGCGGTGTGCGGCACCTTCTACAAGCTCGGGTGGCAGAAGCAGTACCTGGCCGATGCGCTGCAGGAGGTGCGCACGCGCGCCGCAGCGGCCTTCCGCCGTGGCGTCCGGCCGCCGGCAACGGCGGGGGCGATGGCAGCCTTCTGCTCCAAGATCGCCCGCGACTGGGCGATCGACTGCCGCCGCCAGGAGAAGAAGGAGGCCGAGTGGTGCGTGGGCCCTTGCGAGGACCCCGACGAGTACGCGCCGCGGGTGCCGTCGGGCGAGCAGCGCGATCCGGTCGACGCCGCGCGGCAGCTCGAGGTCGCGGCGGACCTGTTTCGCGCCGGGCGCATGCCCGAGCACGGCGTCGACATCCTCGAGGGCGTCGCGTCGGGGCTGAAATACCGCAAGGTCGGCGAGGATCTGGGCATCAGCGCCCAGTCCGTGAAGGGGCGCATGTACACGATGCGCAAGCTCTTCGCGGAGCAGATCGCCGCACGCAAGAGGGTCTGAGGTCTCACGAGGTCGTGGGGCCGTCCAAGAACTCGACGTGGACCCGTCCCCCGAAATCCGACTTTGACGGTGACATGGGTAGGAAGGCACGAATGGTGATGCTCGCCGCGAGAGGCGAGCGTCGCCGGGCCCGGGGAGACGATCGCGTCGCTCGAGGCGAGCGTCGCGGACCTCGAGTGAACGAGCGCCGCGGTCGACCGGACCGTCGCGAACGTCGCGACCACTCCGCCGGATCTCGAGCCGCCGTCCGGATCGTTCGCGAACCGGATCGCGGATCGACAAACGAGAGGCTCGTACTCGAAGACGAGGATCGAGGATCGAAAGGATCGTCTCGCGCGTCTCGATACGCGGCTCGATCCTGTCGAGACGAGGACCTGGGGCTTCGAGGACAGCGTCGAAGCACGAGAGGATCGCGCCTCGCATCTCGAGTCCAGCGACGATCCTCTCGATCCCACGACGTCGTCTTCGAATCACCGAGACGATCCTCGAGAGCCGCGTCTCGATCCTCGCGAGGATCGAGACGCGTCTCTCGATCTCCGTCGAAGGGCTTTCGAGACGCGTCGCTCTCCTCGAAATCTTCGCGACGGTGCACGAAGTACCAGGACCGAGGATCGAAGTTTCCGTCGCTCGCCTCGAAGTACGCGAGACGAAGCTCGAGACCGCATTCGAAATCGCCAACCGCAAAGGAAAAATCATCGCCGGAGAGAAGGCGGTCGAAGCGAAGGGCGGAGGTCAAGGACCTGACATACTACCTAACCAACGTCCCTTAGAGGCTCATGCGGCGTTCCATGGCACTGGAACGGCGCACTCCCTGGTGTTTGCGCGGCGTTGAGCGGGACGCGGGCAGCCCTCCATCCTGCGCCGTGACGATCGCGCTCGTCGACACCATCGCGGGAAGCCAGCGGCGCGCAACGAGTGCGTCGCGCCAGCCGGGCTGGAGGAGATCGCGCCACGCCTCGAGCTCTGCCTCGTCGCGGCTCGGATCTGGCGGATCCCCGGGCGCGGTGATGGCAGCAGGGCCATGCCCGGTCCGGGCCTGAATTGCTCTCGGATCGCGGAGTTCACGCAGCCTCGAC
>JAJYCT010000301.1 GCA_021778125.1 Myxococcales bacterium | reverse complement strand
GCCCCCGCGGACCGCAGCGCCCCCTCCGCGGCGAAGTACTGCGCGAGGGGGGGGACGCGCACGTCGTCGCCGGCCCCGTGCGCGACGCCCCGCTCGCGCCAGCGCGCGGTGAGGTGACGTCGCCACACGGTGGCGAGCGCGGGGAAGAACGCGTGCGGGCCCCCGAGCAGCACGACCCTGGGAGGGAGCGTTCGCCCGCGCGCCAGCACGGCGAGGTTGCCGCGCACGACGGCGTCGAGGAGCGCCGCGAGCACGCGCGCCTCGGGGACGCCGGCCTTGATGAGGTTGACGAGATCCGTCTCCGCGAACACGCCGCACTTCGCGGAGATCGCGGGAAGGTCCTCCTCGGGGGTCTCCAGGTTGCCGAGCGCGCGCTCGTCCAGCCCGAGGCGGTAGAGACACCGGTCGAGCGTGGCGCCCGTGCCGGCTGCGCACCGCTCGTTCATCTCGCTCGAGAGCGCGGAGCCCTCGAGGTGGATCATCTTGGCGTCCTGTCCGCCGAGCTCGATGACCGTCCGCGCGTCGGGCGCGTGGGCCCGCACGGCCAGCGCGACGGCGTGCACCTCGTGCACGTACGACGCGCCGAGGACCTCGGCGAGCCGTGCGCCCGCCGAGCCCGTGACGAACCGCGGCGCGCCCCTGCCCACGTCCGCCTCGGCCGCGGCGAGAAGCGCCTGGGCGCTGCCCAGCGGGTCCCCCCGGTGCCGCCGGTAGTCTCGGTGGACGACTCGCCCGTCGCGCGCCGCCACGACCTTCGCGGTCGTCGATCCGACGTCGAGCCCGATCCCCTCGAGGCTCACGGCGATCCGCCGGCGCGGCTCGGGGATCGACGGGCGCGGCGTCGCCGGCGCACCAGGGGCAGGCCCGCCACGGTCAGCAGCCCGAGGGCGACCCGGTCGGCGCCCGGCAGGGACGCGCCGGGCCCCACGACGCACCCGCACGACGAGCCGGAAGCCGAGGGGAGGTTCGACTCGAGGTGGCGCACGCAGCGGGCGTAGCCGAGGCCGGTCACCGTGACGCCGTCGACCACGCCGAGGTTGAAGGTGATGCTCCACGAGAGGGTCGGCGCGCCCTCGTTCTGGGTCGACGTCCAGTAGAGGTCCGCCTTCGGATCCTGGAACGCCGGGTCGATGGCCACGCCGTGGTGGAGCGCGTCGAACTGCACGATGCCGAGAAGCTCGCTGACGTTGGGCAGGTGCCACCCCTGGGCCCCGCCCAGGTCGAGCTGCGCGCAGTACGCCAGCGAGTCCTGCCAGCTGCGCTTGGTGCCGTCGTCGTGCCGCTGCCACTCGAGCTTGGTCGTGTCGTCACGCACGGTGTCGGTCAGCGCCTGGAGCGGGCCGGCCTTGCGCAGCCCGACGCGCCCGGCGTTCAGGACCTTGCTCTCGCCTCGGACGCAGCGGACGGGGATCTTCGTGTCCGTCAGGAGCGGGATGACCTCGCCGAAGTCGAACTTCACCGTCCAGGCGAGCGCCTTCGCCGACGCGACGGGGGTGGACGTCCAGTAGTTCGTGGTCTGGGTGCCGGCAAAGCTGGGATCGATCGACGGCAGGTCGACGCCGCTGTCGACGAGCGTCGCGAGCTCGACCACCGAGGGGAGCCGCCAGCCCGTGGCCGCCTCGGCGCTCCGGAAGCTCTCGCAGTGGGCGACGGCGGACGCCTGGTCGTACGTCCTGCCGTCGTCGCCCGCCTGCCACACCAGGCCCGTCGTCGTGTCCGTGACCTCGTCGCTCGAGGACCGCACGCGCGTCCGGGCGTTCGGCTGGAAATCGCCGTCCTGCAACTCGTAGGCGGCCACGGGGCACGCAAGATCCTGCGCGGCGTTCGTCGCGCAGGTGACGACGCCGGTCCGATAGAGCGCCGGGTGAGGCGACGTGGCGCGCGGGGCCGGTCCCGCGTCGATCGCGCCGCCCCCCGCGCCGCCGCTGTCCCCCGCGCGGCCTGCGTCGACGCCGGCGTCTCCGTCCACGGGCAGGGAGGCGGGCGAGAAGATCTCCGCGAACGGGATGCACGTCTGCGGGTTGCACCCCCCGGCCACGACCACGCGCCCGTCGGCGAGCCCGACGCCGACGTGGTAGGCGCGCGACATCATCATGGCCGACGTGCCGACCCACTGCCGCGCGATGGGCAGGTAGACCTCGGACGTCGGGAGCGTCGCGCCGCTGGTGTCGGCGCCCCCGGCCATCAGCACCTCGCCGTTGTCGAGTCGCGTGGCGGTGTGGTGGTGCCTCGCGCCCGCCATCGCGGGGGCCGAGGCGAAGGCGCCGCTCGCGCCCGTGGCGCCCCAGATCTCGGCGGACGACAGCGCCGACGAGCAGGCCGCGTCGGGGCAGCCCCCGGCCACCAGGACGGTGCCGTCGCCCAGGAGCGTCGCGGTGTGTCCCACGCGCGGCGTGCTCATCGCGCCCGCGTCGGACCAGGCATCCGCGACGGGATCGTAGACGGCCGCGTCGCCCAGCACCTGGGAGCACACCTGATCGGTACACCCGCCGACGACGAGCACGCGTCCGTCGGCGAGGGTGGTGGCCGTGGCGAGGCCGCGTGGGGCCTGGAGGGGGGCCCGCGCGCTCCAGGTGCCGGTGGCCGCGCTCCACCGCTCCGTGTCGGTCGTGCAGGGACCGCGCACGTCGCACCCCCCCGCGACGAAGGCGTCGCCCCCGGCCACGACCGCACCCATCGCGTTCGCGCGCGGGCTGGCGAGCGCGCCCGCCTCCAGCCATGCGCCACCGGCGAACGAGTAGCGCTCCGCGGCGGCCGTGGTCTGGGTGCAGAGCGTCGACAGGCAGGCACCGGCGTCGTTCGTCGTGGTGCAGTTGGTTGCCGTGCACCCGCCCGCGACGAGCATGTCGCCCGACGGCAGCGGGATTCCCGCGAACGTCGTTCGCGCGGTCAGCATCGTCGCTCCGGCGGTCCACGTGCCCGACGCGGGGTCCCACACGTCGCTGCTGGCCAGCACCTGGCCGCACGCCGACTGCGTGAAGCTCGTGGGGCAGGCCGTCAGCGCGCATCCTCCGACCGCCATCACGCGGCCGTCCGGGTGTCGCCACGCCACGTCTCCCCAGTGCGCCACCGACATCGTGCCCGTGGTCGACCAGTCGGGATCGACCAGGATGGGCGCCGGCAGGCCTGCGAGATCGATGTCGAGGACGATCGTGCGTCCCTCGACGTGAGCCGTGCCGCGGCGGCGTGCCCCGTCGGCGGCGCGCGCGAGCGGCGCGCCCAGGCGAAGGCGCGCGATGCCGTCCTTGCCGAGCACCTCGATGCCCGCGCCGGCCTCGCGCAGCCGAAAGACGGCGGAGCCGGTGTCGAACTCGAACTCCCTCCTCAGGTGAGCGGGCGGCTGGCGCAGGTAGAGGTACTCGTCCACGTGCGTGGGCGTCAGCTTGTAGAGAAGGTCTCCGCCGGCGACGGCGCCGCGGTAAGCAATCACGCCCTGGTGGATCTCGGCGGGCACGGGGAGGGCGCCGAGCTCCTCGGTGCGTACCGAGAAACCATCGGTCCCGTCGAGCTCGACGACGTGCGGGCCCGTCGCCGTCCGCGGGAGGCGGGCCCGGAGCGTCTGTCCTGCCGCGTCGTGCTCGAGGACGAACTTCGAGTGGAGCGTCTCGAAGCGCGCCGTGATCGCGCCGTCCGCCGCACGGTCCAGTCCGAGGTCCGAGACCATCCCGAACCACTTCCTGGTGGCGTGGAAGTGCGTCTGGATCTCCGAGAGCAGCGCGTCGGCCTCGGCCCGGGCCGGGAGGGCCCAAAGGCCCCACGCCGCGAGGGCGACCATCGACAGCGCGCCCGCGCGCGTTCGCTTGCGTACAGGGTGCATGGGCCTCGACGGACCTCGTCGACCGACCCGGAATCGATAGAGGCAGCGGCCCCGAGCGGCGATGACAAATCTCAGCCCACTCTCGGCCCACGCGTCTCAGCCCACGCGAGGACCTCGCTCTCACCCGTAGTCGCCTGCCTCCGTCGCGTCCCGCCCCGCGGGCACGCCGAGCGCGCGCAGCACCAAGGATGCCGCCGCGGCCACCGCCAGGTTGACCCACAGCGCCCAGAGCGCCGCGTACGCCGGGAAAGCCCGCCCGAAGGCGTGCACGGCGTACACGCTCCCCTTGAAGCCGAGCGTGCTCGCCATCCACGTGCCAACGGCCATGCCCGCGGCCCACCCCGCCAGCAGGCCAGAGCGGTGCAGCCAGCGCGTGTACAGGCCGACGACGATCGCCGGGAACGTCTGCAGGATCCACACGCCGCCGAGGAGCTGGAGCTGGATGGCGTACTTCTGCGGGACCAGGACGATGAACGCGAGCGCGCCGAGCTTCACGACGAGCGAGGCGATCCTGGCCACGGTCGACTCCTCCTTCGCGCTGCACGAGGGACGCAGGAACTCCCTGTACACGTTGCGCGTGAAGAGGTTCGCCGCGGCGATCGACATGATGGCGGCGGGCACGAGCGCCCCGATCGCGATCGCGGCGAACGAGAACCCCGCGAACCAGGAGGGGAAGGCGTCGAGGAAGAGCGCGGGGACAGCGAAGTTGGTGCCGTAGCGCGCGAACCCCGCGGCGTGCGCGGGCGACCTGTCGACGCCCGCCGCGAGGGCCATGTACCCGAGCAGCGCGATGAGCCCGAGCAGGAACGAGTACGCCGGCAGCATCGCCGTGTTGCGCCGGATGACGCCGCGTCCGCTCGCGCTGAGCACGCCGGTCATCGAGTGCGGGTAGAGGAACAGCGCGAGGGCGGAGCCGAGGGCGAGCGTGGAGTACGCGCTCCACTGCGAAGGCGGCAGGATGAGCTTCTCGGGCGGGACGGCGCTCCAGATCTTGCCGTACCCACCGACCTTCATCGGGACGACGACGACGGCGGCGAGGACCGTCACGTAGATGATGAGGTCCTTGACCACAGCGATGAGCGCCGGGGCGCGCAGGCCGCTCTGGTACGTGTACGCCGCGAGGACGAGGAACGCGATCACGAGCGGCAGATCGCCCTCGATGCCCATCGCGCCGAGCACCACCTGCATGCCGACGAGCTGCAGCGCGATGTACGGCATCGTCGCCAGGATGCCCGTGGCGGCGATCGCGAGCGCGAGCACGCCGCTGTCGAACCGGCCGCGCACGAAGTCGGCGCCGGTGATGTACCCGTGCTTGTGCGACACGCTCCAGAGACGGGGCATCACGACGAACACGAACGGGTAGGTGATGACCGTGTAGGGCATCGCGAAGAAGCCGAGCGCGCCCGCGCCGAACACGAGCGCCGGCACCGCGACGAACGTGTACGCCGTGTAGAGGTCGCCCCCGAGCAAGAACCAGGTGATCAGCGTGCCGAACCTCCGGCCGCCCAGGCCCCACTCGTCGAGGCGGTCGAGATCGGCGCGGCGCCAGCGCGCGGCGACGAAGCCGACCGCCGTGACGAGCGCGAAGAGCGCCGCGAAGACCGCGAGCGCGACGCCGTGGGTGCCCCTCATGCCCCGGGCTCGCGGGTCGCGAAGTAGACCGCGCCCGTGAGGGCGGCGCCGATGCCGATCCAGAGGAACTGGTACCAGTAGAAGTACGGGATCCCCCAGAGGCGCGGCTCCGCCGCCGCATAGAAGGGAACCCAGAGCGTGCCCGCGAACGGCAGGGCGAGCAGCAGCAGCGGCCACCGGCGCCTCCGTCGCGTCGCGTCGACCTCCCGCCCCGGGCTGCCCTCGGTCATCGGGCCGCCCAGCATACTTCCTTTGTCCGCTTCGTCGCCGCGCGCCGCCATCGGGGATGACACGACGCGGCGCCTGTACTACGTTCGCGCGCCGATCATGGCGCAGGCACGCACGAGCACGCGCGGCGACGGGCACGAGGCGCGCATCGGTGGAGGGGCCCGGGTCCGTGGGCGAATCCACGGCGAAGGCGATCTCCTCGTCGAGGGGCACGTCGAGGGCGATCTCGCGATCCGCGGGGACCTCACCATCGCCGAGGGGGCGTCGGTCACGAGCAAGGCCATCGAGGCGCAGTCGGTCACCATCGCGGGCACGCTCGAGGGCGACGTGGTCGCCACGGGGCCGGTGCGCCTGGCGGCAGGCGCGCGCGTCCGCGGCAACCTCCGGGGCAGCGCGGTCGCCATCGACGACGGAGCGCGCTTCTCGGGCCGGCTCGACTGCGAGTTCGAGCTTCCGCCCGAGCTGGGAGGCGCCTCGCGCGACACGCGCGGGCGTCCGGCCGCGCGGCGCTGAGCATTGAGCTGACTTGGTCCAGGAGGCACCCATGGCGAGCACGATCATCGGCGCGGGCATCACGGTCGAGGGCGAGATCACGACGGACGAAGACGTCGTCGTGGCGGGGACCGTCCGCGGGAAGCTGACGGCGAAGGACGCCGTCACGATCGAGCACGGCGCCACCGTCGAGGCCGACGTGTCCGGTGGCTCGCTGGTCGTCGCGGGCTCGCTCACCGGCAACGTGAGCGTGTCCGAGCGGGCCGACCTGCAGCAGGGCGCCCGCGTCATCGGCAACGTGAAGGCCTCGCGCGTCACCATCGCGGACGGTGCCCAGTTCAAGGGCAACGTCGACATGGACGTCTGACCCATGGCCGCGAACGTCTCCGTCATCGGGCGCGCGGCGCGCGTACGTGGCCGCGTGACCGGCGCCGTCGACCTGCACGTGCAGGGCTTCGTGGACGGCGAGATCGCCGTCGGCGGCGACGTCACGATCGACGGCGAGGGCATGGTGTCCGCGGGCGTGCAGGCCCGGCGCCTGCTCGTGCGCGGCGCCGTCAAGGGCGACCTCGTCGCCGAGGAAGCGATCGTGCTCGAGGACGGCGCGCGCGTGCTGGGCGACGTGCGCGCCCCGCGCGTGTCCATCGCGCCCGGCGCGCTCGTGCGCGGCTACGTCGAGACCGGCGAAGGCAACGCGACGGCCTCGCCGGCCGCCCGTCCCGCGATG
>JAJYCT010000300.1 GCA_021778125.1 Myxococcales bacterium | reverse complement strand
AGAACCCCACGAACCCCAGGACGACCCCGCCCGCCGCGGCCGCCGCAACGAGCGCCACGCGGACACGCCGCGCCCCGCGTCCCGGCGACGACGTGGACGTCGCGCCGGCGGGGAGGGCGTCCGGAGAACGCCCGCTCGGCGTCGAGAGGATACGCGCGACGCGCTCGGCCGAGATGTGCGCCGACGGCGCGAACGGCGCGAGGGCCTCGGCCAGCTCGCGCACGTCCGCGGGGCGGTCCTCGGGCTGCTTGCGCAGGCAGCGCATGACCACCGCGCAGAGCTCGGGCGGCAGGTCGGGGCGCAGGTCGGCGAGCGACGCGGGGGGCTCGTGGAAGATCCGCGACGCGACGTGCATCGCGCTGTCGCCCAGGTACGGCGGGCGATGGGCCAGCGCCTCGAACAGGATGGTGCCGAGCGACCAGAGATCGGCCCGGTGGTCGACGTCGTGCGCCGCGAGGAGCTGCTCGGGCGGCGCGTACACCGGCGATCCGACGAACGACGTCGCGGTCGTCAGCGTGCCCTCGCCCGCGGCCAGCAGCGCCTTGGAGATGCCGAAGTCGAGGACCTTGACGAGCGGCGAGCCGTCGGGCCGCCGCGCGAGGAAGAGGTTCGACGGCTTGAGGTCCCGGTGGACGATGCCCGCCGCATGCGCCTCGGCGATCGCCTCGCACGCCTGCAGGACGTAGCCGACGGCGACCTCCACAGACAGCGGACCGCCGTCGCGCAGGACGCGCGCCAGGTCCTCTCCCTCGAGGTACTCGAGCACGATGTACGGCGCGCCCTCCGCGAGCTCGCCGACGTCGAGCACGCGAGCGACGTGCTCGCCGTGAATGGCGGCCGCCGCACGCGCCTCCCGCAGGAAGCGCGCGACCGCATTGGGGCTGGCCTTCGCCTCGGGCAGGAGCATCTTGATGGCGACGCGCTGCCGGAGCTGCTCGTGCATCGCCGCGACGACGACGCCCATACCGCCTTGCCCGAGCACGCGCTCGATCCGGTACTTGCCGGCGACGATCTCCCCGATGGGGACCGGCAAGGCTGGCGTGGCGTTCATGGCCGAACGAAGGCTACCCCGGCATCGAGTAGCTGAGCAGCGCCGAGTTGTCGTAGTCGGCGAGCACGACACGCGCCGGGTTGCCGGCCACCAGCGCCCGCGGCGGCACGTTTCGCGAGACCACCGCCCCCGCCGAGACGGTGGCGCCATCGCCGATGGTGATCGGGCCGGTGAGGATGGCCCCCGGACCGATCCAGACGTTGTTGCCGATGACCGGGATGCCCCTCCCCGCGGGTGACAAGCCCAGGCCGATGGTGACGCCGTGAGTGACGTTGCAGTTCTCGCCGATCTCGGTGGGTCCGATGATGATCCCGTAGGGATGCCCGAGATGGAAGCCGGGCCCGATACGGCAGCGAGGCGAGATCTCCACGTGGAGCAGCAGGCGCGTGAGCGCCTGGGCTGGCGCGAACGCGAGGAGCGGAGGCACCCCGAGGATCGCGCTGCGCTCGCGCACCACCGTGGCCAGCTGCCCGAAGCGGTAGAGGGCGATGCAGGGCAGCTCGAAGTTCCAGAGCCAGGCCTTGAGCTTGCGGTGGAGCGGCGGCTGCGACGTGCCCAGGATGATGGTGTAGTATTTCTCGCAGTCGTGCCGAAGGCCCCAGTGGCGGCGCCGCGGGGCCGCAGGGGCAGGGGCGACGTCAGGGGAACGCTCGGCGGTCATGGGGCGTCTCGTCGACTCGGGGCGGAGGTTGGCGACAGGGTCGCCAGGAGCTCGAGCAATGCCCGGGCCGCTTTCTCCATGCCCGCGCGGTTGAGGTGGCCCCCGTCATCGCTGTAGGCAGCCGCCATGGCCGGCACCGTCCGGCCGTGCCACCGCCACGCCTCGCGGGTCCCGTCGGGCCGCATCGACTCGAGCCGCGCGAGGTCGAAGACCGGCTCGCTCCCCCCGTAGGCGTGGCGCACGCGATCGCTGTACGCCTCGCGGCGGGCGTTCATCGCCCCCGACGTCTCGCGCCCGAGCAGCTGCCGCGCGACGGATCTCCAGCCGCGCTGCGTCGCGGTGAGCGGCACCGTCACGTGAACGAACGTCACCGCGGGGTGACGGTGCCGGAGATCGCGCAGGCTCGCGTGGTAGCGCGCGAAGAGGGCGTCCGGCTCGGTCCCCGCGTGGAAGTCGGCATAGCAGAGCTTCACGAGGGCGACGTCGACGTCGCCGAGCCCGTCGACGGACCGCACGAAGTCGGCGATCTTGCCCGCCGGATCGCCGTTGTCGCCGACCGGGGCGTGCAGTAGCGTCCCCGGCGCAACGCCGGCGCGGCCGCGCGCTTCCTCGATGCGCAGCGACACGCCCTCGCGGGCGGCCAGGGCCCGCACCCCGTCGAGGATGTTGTCGCCCACCGACCGGTGAGCGAAGTACACGCGAAGGCGCCCCAGCGCCTCGAGACCGAGCTGCGTGGCGGTCATCGCGAGGCCCCCCCCTCGCACCGAAGCTAAGGCTCGAGCTCCGCGCCGCAAGGCGCGCGACGATGCGTCGATTGCGCGCCCGCGCACGATTTCTCCGCTGCCCGCTCCCCGCCGCTCTGCGTGTCCGCGCCGGAGGCTCAGGCACGCGTGTCGCATGGGGCACTCGCATGTCCACGAGTCTCGCCGTCACCATCGCGCCAGGGAGTGGAAGCATGAGCACCGAAGCCAGGATTCGAGAGTTCATTCATGACACCTTTCTCGCCGATGACTTCGGCGACGACGACTCGTTCCTGAAGACGGGGCTCATCGACTCGACCGGCATGCTCGAGCTGGTCGCGTTCATCGAGGAGGCGTTCGCCATCGAGGTCCAGGACTCGGAGCTGCTCCCTGCGAACCTCGATTCGGTCCGCAACCTCGCCCGGTTCGTCGAGCGCAAGACGCAGCGCGCCGCCGAGTGAGCGGTCATGTGCGGGATCGCAGGCTACACGTTCGCGCGGGGCCTTCCCGTCGGCGAGCACCCCGCGCACGCGGCGCGCCTCGCACGAATGACGGCGAGCCTGCGCCATCGAGGGCCCGACGCGCAGCGCGGCGTGCTGCTCGACGGCGCCGCCCTCGGGCACGCGCGCCTCGCGATCGTCGACGTCGAGGGCGGCCGTCAGCCCATGATCGATCACGCCACCGGGGTCGCCGTCGTCTACAATGGCGAAATCTACAACCACGTCGAGCTGCGCGAGCGCTGGGGCGGCTCGTACGCGTTCCGGACGCGCTCCGACACGGAGGTCCTGCTCGCGGGCTACGTGCGCGAGGGCATCGACGCCGTCTCCCGGTTCGTCGGCCAGTTCGCGTTCGCGATCTTCGATCCGCGCGACGGGGCGACGTGGCTCGGACGCGATCGCGTGGGGATCTGCCCGCTCTACTACACGCGCACGCCGGAGGGCTGGGCGTTCGCCTCGGAGATCAAGGCGCTGATGGCCGGCGGCCACGTGAAGGCGGCGCTGGACGCGGTCGGCGTACACCAGAGCATCCGCCTCTGGTCTCCGCTCGCCCCCCGCACGTGCTTCCGTGACGTGCTCGCGCTGCCCCCGGCCCACGTGGCCCGGCTCGACGGTCGCCGGATCGCGCTCTCGCGCTACTGGGACCTGCCGATCCCGAACCCGGCGCGCGCGTCTTCCGGGCAGGAGGGGCCCGCGAGCCGCCGCCTGGCCGAGCTGCTGGCCGACGCCGTCCACCTCACGCTTCGCGCTGACGTCCCGGTCTCCGCGTACCTCTCTGGAGGTCTCGACAGCTCGCTCGTGTCTGCCCTCGCCCAGCGCGAGCTCGGCGGCTCGCTGCAGACGTTCTCGATGAGCTTTGCGCGGCCCGAGTACGACGAGGCGCCGTTCCAGCGGCAGGCCGCGCGCGCCCTGCGCACCGACCACCGGGTCGCCGCGGTCGACGACGCCGACATCGCCGCGCTGCTGCCCCGGGTCGTGTGGCACGGCGAGCAGGTCCTGATCCGGTCGGCGCCGGCGCCCCTGCTCGGGCTGAGCGGCCTGGTACGCTCGACGGGCACGAAGGTCGTCCTGACGGGCGAGGGCGCCGACGAGTTCTTCTGGGGGTACGACCTCTTCAAGGAGACCAAGCTCCGCGCGTTCTGGGCGCGCCAGCCGGCGTCCCGCCTCCGGCCCGCCCTGCTGTCGCGCCTGTACCCGTACATGCCTCGCATGCGGCAAAGCCCCGAGGTGATGAGCCAGTTCTACGGCATCGGCCTCGATCGCCCTGACGCCCCGGCCTTCTCCCACCAGCTGCGCTGGGCGGCGACCGGGCGCATCGCCCGCCTCTTCTCGCCGTCGTTCGCCGGCGCCGTCGAAGGCAGCGATCCGCCCGGCGACGTCGTCGCGGCCATGCCGCCCGACGTGGCGCGCTCGGGGCCGCTCGCGCGGGCCCAGTACATCGAGGCGCAGACGCTGCTGTCGGGGTACCTGCTGTCGGCCCAGGGCGACCGGGTGCTCCTCGGCAACTCCGTCGAGGGCCGCTTCCCGTTCCTCGATCACCGCGTCATTGAGTTCGCGTGCGCCCTGCCCGAGGGGCTCAAGCTCAGGGTGCTCGTCGAGAAGTACCTGCTGCGACGGCTGGCGCGCGATCTCCTCCCCCCCTCCCTGGCCGAGCGGACGAAGCAGCCCTACCGCGCGCCGGTGGTCGGCGCGCTCGTCGGCCCCTCCGCCCCCGACTGGGCGCGCCGGGCTCTCTCGCGAGACGCGGTCGACGAGGCGGGCGTCTTCTCCGGCGAGAAGATCGAGCGGCTCGCGGCACACGCCGCGGCGTCCGGCGGCCACGAGACCGAGGGCAACGCGATGGCGCTCATGGCCGTCGCCTCCGCCCACCTGCTGCACGAGCGTCTGGTGCGCGGCTTCGAGGTGCCGTCCGCCGACGTCCGGGCCGTCGAGGTGAGCGCGCCATGACCTCCGCGTCCTCCGCGTGGGTGAGCGGGTGGGTCCTCGAGCACGCGCGGCGCACGCCGGACGCGCCCGCGGTGGACTCGCCCGACGACCGCCTCTCGTACGGCGTGCTGGCGCGTCGCCTCGTCGCGGCGGGCCGCGTCCTCCGGCGCCTGGGTGTCCGGGAGGGCGAGCGGGTCCTCGTGCTCCTGCCCAACGTCCCGGCGACGGTCGTCACGAGCCTGGCGATCGAGCACGTCGGCGCCGTGAGCGTCGAGGCGAGCCATCAGTGGACGGCGACGCAGCTCGGCATGGTGCTCCAGCAGATCCGGCCGCGCGTCGTCGCGCTGGCGTCACGCGACGCGCGCAGGCTCGGGCCGTTGCTGCGCGAGGCGGGCGTCGCGTCGGCGCTGCTCGTGCACCGTGGAGCGGCGGGCCCCGCTCTGCACGCCAGCCTGTCGGGGCTGGACGTCGTGGTCGTGACCGAGGCCGGAGAGGTCCCGGAGGTCGCCGGCGACGAGCCGGGGGCGCCCGCGCCGCCGCGCGCCGCTCCGTCCGCCGTCACGCTGCTGCTCTACACGTCGGGGAGCACGGGGCGCCCGCGCGCGGTCCTGCAGACCGCGACGAACATCCTCGAGAACACGCGCTCCATCGCGAGCTACCTGGGCCTCACGCCCGACGACCGCGCGATGCTCATCCTGCCCCTGTCGTACTGCTACGGCCGGAGCGTCCTGCAGACGCACCTGTACGTCGGCGGCTCGGTGTTCCTCGATCCGCGCTTCATGTACCCGCGCGTCGTGCTGCAGGCCCTCGGCGACGAGCGGTGCACCGGCTTCGCCGGGGTGCCCCTCACCTTCGAGCTCCTGCGGCGCCAGGTGCCGCCCGAGGCTTGCAGGGTCCCGGGCCTGCGCTACGTGACCCAGGCCGGCGGCGCCATGCGCGCCGAGACGATCCGCTGGGCGCGCGCGGCCTTCCACCCCGCGAGGCTCTTCGTCATGTACGGCCAGACCGAGGCCACGGCCCGCCTCGCGTACCTGCCGCCCGAGCGCGCGGCCGACAAGCCCGGGTCGATCGGCATCCCCATCCCCGGCGTGGAGCTCCGGGTGGTCGACGACGCGGGCCGGGACGTCGCGGTGGGCGCGGAGGGGCACCTCGTCGCGCGCGGCCCGAACGTGACGCCGGGCTACGACGACGATCCCGGAGAGACCGCGCGCGTCCTGCGCGACGGCTGGCTCTGGACGGGCGACCTCGCCCGCTGCGACGCGGAGGGGTTCTTCACGGTCGTCGGGCGCGCGAAGGACATCCTCAAGGTCGGCGGTCATCGCGCGAGCCCCGCGCAGATCGAGTCCGTGCTGACCGAGCACCCCGACGTGGTCGAGGCCGCCGTGGCCGGCGTGCGCGACGCGCTGATGGGCGAGGTGCCGGCCGCCCTCGCGGTCGTCCGGTCCGGCGCCGGGACCACGAGCGGCGAGCTGCGACAGTTCTGCCTCGGGCGCCTGCCGCCCTACCTGGTGCCGCGGTTCGTGCGCATCGCGCGCGAGCTGCCGCGCAACGCGTCCGGGAAGGTGGCGCGCGAGGAGGTCGCGCGCGCCCTCGGCGAGCCCGAGCCCGCACCCCTCGAGGAAAGGAGATCGCCGTGACGCCTTTCTCTTCGCACGTGCTCGACTTCGACGCGGAGCAGACCGCACGCGCGCTCGCCGAGCGCCTGCGCGACGCCGTCGCCCGGCGGCTGCGGCGCCGGGGCGTCGTCGTCGCGCTCTCGGGGGGCATCGATTCGTCGTGCGTGGCGGCGCTGTCGGTGCGCGCGCTCGGCCCCGACCGCGTCTTCGGCCTGATGCTGCCCGAGCGCGAGTCGAGCGACGAGAGCCTCGCCCTGGCCCAGGAGCTCGCGCGCACGCTCGGCATCCGGTACGAGGTCCGCGAAATCTCGCCGATCCTCGAGGCCGCCGGCTGCTACCGGTACCGTGACGAGGCCGTGCGCTCGGTGTTCCCCGAGCTCACGCCGGAATGCCGCTGGAAGATCGAGAT
>JAJYCT010000299.1 GCA_021778125.1 Myxococcales bacterium | reverse complement strand
CTCGGCGACGTGTAGATCTGAGTGGCCGCCGCAGGATGAAACGGCGCCGTCGCGCCCGCGGTGGCCCCGGGCGCGGCGCCTGCCGTGCCGTGTCGCCGGAAAGTTCTCCCCGGACCTGCGTTTCCGGCTTTCCTTTCCGGGAGGAGCGATCAATATGTCGCCCATGCCGAAGGGTCCGGGAGAGCAGGCGCCGCGCACGCAACCGTCCGAGCTCCGGGCCCGCCGCAAGCCGCGCGCGGCCGGCGCGGCGCAGGAGCCGTTCGTGCTCGCCTTCCTCGACGCTCTGCGCGACATCCTGCACGACGAGCTGCGCGCGGCGGGCTGACGGGACGGATCGTCGCCGCGCGCCTACAATGCGCGCAGAGCATGTCCACCCTTCAAGGCAAGACCCTCTTCATCAGCGGCGCGAGCCGCGGCATCGGCAAGGCCATCGCGGTGCGCGCCGCGCGCGACGGCGCCAACGTGGTCATCGCGGCGAAGACCGCCGAGCCGCACCCCAGGCTCCCCGGCACGATCTTCTCGGCCGCCGAGGAGGTCGAGAAGGCCGGCGGCAAGGCGCTGCCGCTCGTCGTCGACATCCGCTTCGAGGATCAGATCGCGGCGGCCGTCGAGAAGGCCGTCGCGACGTTCGGCGGGATCGACATCCTGGTGAACAACGCCAGCGCCATCAGCCTCACCGGCACGCTGCAGACGCCCATGAAGCGCTACGATCTGATGCACCAGATCAACACGCGCGGCACCTTCGCGTGCTCGCAGGCGTGCCTGCCGCACCTGCTCAAGGCCACGAACCCGCACATCCTCAACCTCTCGCCGCCGCTCAACTTCGAGGAGAAGTGGTTCGCCCCGCACGTCGCCTACACGATGGCGAAGTTCGGCATGAGCCTGTGCGTGCTCGGCATGGCCGGCGAGTTTCGCGCGCAGGGCGTCGCGGTCAACGCGCTCTGGCCGCGCACGGTCATCGCGACGGCGGCCGTGCAGAACCTGCTCGGCGGCGACGCGACGATCAAGGGTAGCCGCACGCCCGAGATCATGGCCGACGCGGCGCACGTCATCCTCGCGCGCCCGAGCCGCGAGCACACCGGCCAGTACTTCATCGACGAGGACGTGCTGCGCTCGGCGGGCGTGACGGACCTCGACAAGTACCAGTCCGTCCCCGGGACGGAGCTCATCCCGGACTTCTTCGTGTGAGCGCGCCGTCCGGGGCGATGTCGGAGGCCGAGCGCGCGCGCCTGCGCGCCGAGATCCTCGAGGACGTCGGGGCGCTCTTCGCGGAGCAGTACGCCGCCGAGGCGTGGGGGCGTGTGCTTGTCGAGGTCGCCGCGGAGGGCGAGGGCGAGCCGCGCGTGGCGGGGATCGAGGTGGAGGACATCGTCGGCGACGAGGCGCTCGTCGACGCGGCGTTCGCGCCCGAGCGCGCGGGGCCCCTTCTGGCCGTCCTGGCCCGGGCGACCGAGGCGCTCTGCGCGCTCGACGACGTCGAGCTTGCGCGGGTGCGCGGCGGGACGTTCGTCCGCCAGCGCGGCGGCGGCCTCGCGTGGCTCCCGGGGCTCGTGCACCTGCCGAGCGCGGCGTTCGAGCGCACCTGGGACGACGCCGCCCGCCGCCTCCGCGCGCGCCAGCACGCACTCGAGGAGCGCTTTGGCCTCGGCGCGTTCGAGCGCGTCGAGCTCGATCTCGCGCGCGAGCGGATCGCCTTCTCGGGCCCGGGGCGGGCGGGCGTCGCGGGGCGCGCCACGCTCATCGGCAGCACCTCGCGCGCGTCGCGCACGTGGGCCTGGGGCGGGGGCAACCCCAACCTTCCCGCCGCCGTCCGCGCCGCGTCCGCCGCGCTGGTCGACGGCATCGCCGACCGCGACATGTGGGAGCTGTCGACGCCCCTCTTTCCCCTCGACGAGGCGACCGCGTGGATCCTCGCGGGGCTCGTGTGCGACCACGCGGGCGGAGACGGCGTCTACCGCGCCGACGACGGCGACGGCCGCGTCTTCGTGCTGCTGCGCGAGCTGCGCGCCGTGTGATGAGGCGGAGCGTGGCGGGCGTCGCCGCGGGGCAGGCCGCAGCGACGCTGCGGTACGCGCGGGCTATCCCGTGTGCCTCCAGCAACGAGGCTCCCACCGTACCGGCGTCGAGGGCGGGCAGTTCCGTGCCTGGGGAGGGTGTGGCTCCGAAACTGGCGCTCATGCGGCCCTGCGGATGCGCGGCTTGGGCGGCGTGAGCGTGAGGCCCATCGCGGCATCCCAGCGACCGGAGAGGGCGAGGGCCCGGAGCCGCAGGATGTGTTCACCGGTGTCGATCTTCCGCCGTCACGGCGGTCACCACGACGCCCGTGACGTCGCCCTTGATGGCGAGCCGCTGCTTGCGGCTCTTCGTGCCGCGCGCGACGCGCGTGGCGCGTGCCTTGGCGGCCGCCGCGAGGCGCTGCTCGGTCGTCAGCGGCGTGCGCGGCCTGGGCGCCTCGAGGCCGAAGTCGAGCAGGGTCTCGGCGGTGTTGCCGTACATGCGAGGGCGTGTCCCGCGGGGCTCGCGTTCGCGCGCCGGGGACGTCCGGTCGCCCTGCGGCTTCCACGCCCCCAGCTGCGCCAGCGTGGCTTGCAGCACCGCGCGGGTCCACGGGAAGTCGTGGATGCCGCAGGAGCCCTCTCGGGCCAGGGTCGCGTCGTTCCAGATGGCCTTCGCGGGGACCGAGGGATCGGGGCGATGGGCTGTAGCGCGGCACGAAGAAGGCGTCGAAGCCGCGCCGCGCCTCGGTCGCCAGCGAGGGCCGCTATGGAGGCCCGCCCGCAGGTGGCCGCCACACCTGCTCGCGCGCCGGCGTGAGGACGGTCCAGAGCCCGGGCCCGCCGAGAGCGAGCACCGGGAGAAGAACGATGCCCCCGAACGCCGCCCGCTCGCCGGGGCTCAGGGCGGGAGCCGACACGGCGATCGACGCGCCGGCCACCAGGGTCAGCGCGCTCATTCCGAGCAGCAGCCAGCCCCACACGCGGACCGGCTCGATGCGCCGCCGCACCTCGACCACGTCGCCCATCGGCGCGAAAAGACGCGTCCCTGCCGACTGAGCGTGACACCAGCCGTCCGGGTCGCGGACCATGCACGGGGCGTAGTCCACCGTGACCGCGTCGCTCCGCAAGTCCAGCCTCGCCGACGGCACGGAGCGCGCGCGCCCGCCGTCGTCGAGGAGCGTCACGGCCGACACGCCCGACATCGGGAACCCCGCCGCGGCGCACGCTTCGCAGGCGAGCTCGATGGCTCCCGCCGGGCCGCGTCGCGCGTGGATGGAATAGGGCCTGCGGGACAGCACCTGCCAGTACACGCCTTCGCTCACGACGGCGTCCGCTCCGGCGGCGCCCGGCGCCAGCAGCGTGCGATCGTCGGGGCTCTGCAAGGCGACCAAACCCGGGTCACGCACGCGCAGCTCGCTGGTGTCCACCTCGAAGCAGCCCGCGCTCGCGAGGGCAAGAGCCACCATCGGCAGGACCGCTGCGCGCCCGGCGGTCATCGCGCCTCCGCGGACACCGTCACCCGCGTCTCGGACAGGATCCACGCGACGACGCCCGCCGCCACCGTCAGGAGCCCCATGCCGATGAACCCAGCCCCCACGACCGTCTTGGCGTCCGAGGCGGGCGCGCGCGAGCTTGCGGGCAAGAGCAGGATCGCGCCGCCGGCCGCCGCGAAGACGAAGCCGCCGACCGCGAGCCCCGTGCCGAGGCCGCGCAGCTGCGTCGAACCGAGATACGCCTCGACGCGGACGTGCTCCGCCGCCGCAGGGAGCTCGAACGGGCCGGAGTCGACCACCCCGTCGCCCGCGATGCGGTACTCGTCGGAAACAGCCAGGCGCAACTCGCACGGCGGAATGCACACCGTCCGCCACGGCGAGCCGGCCGAGCGCTCTTCCAGGACCGGCAGGCCAACCACGCGGCGCACGGTCGCGCGGACGATCGGATCCCGCGCGGCGGGCTCGGCGCCCGCCGGTGAGGCGGCCAGGACTGCGAACGCGAAGGCCGGTGCCGAGGCCAACGCGAAGGCCGCGGGCTTCACACGCAAGGCGCCTTCCGAGGGAGGACCGAACATCGTAGGCGCATCGAGTCTACGCCCCAGGGAGTGCGCCGTTCCAGGACGGTTGAACGCCGCTCAAGCCGCTGACCAGACGTATGTGGGGTTCGTTGGCGCGCTACCCTTGGACGCGCTACCCGCTGACCCCCGCGTCCCGGCTCGAACGATGCGGCCGCTGTCGTGCATGCCGCTGCGCGGCGCGATCGTGAAGACGACGACGGCGCCCAGGGGCAGGGCGCGTGGAGCGATCCGGCGACGTGCCTCGTGCCGTAGGGGCGGCGCGCGGCGCTCAGCGCCTGTGGCGCCGCGCCACTCCCCGCACGCTCGGCCGGGTCACCCCCTGGGCGCCCTGCTCGGCGAAGTACGCGCGCAGCACGTCGCGCGCGAGCACGTTCGCCTTGATCTGCCACGAGGGCCCGTTGACCACGAGGGCGGCGACGGCGACCTGCGGCGCCCCGCCGGCCGGCGCCGGGCGGGCCGGGGCGAAGCCCGTGAACCAGGTGTAGTAGCGCTGCGTCTCGGCCTCGGTCAGCGTGCCGGTCTTGCCCGCCACCGGGATGCCCGGCAGAAACGCGCCGCTCTTGCCGTCGTGGAACGCGCGGTAGCTCGTGCCCTCGGTGACCGTGCGCTCCATCATCGCCGCGACCTGCGCGGCGGTGTCGCGCGACAGCACGCGCCGCGCCGCCCTCGGATCGCGCGCCGCCGGGACGACCACGCCCGCCGGCGACACGACGTCGTCGACCACCCGCGGCCGGACGGGCTCGCCCTCGCGCGCGACGATCGCGCTCATCTCGGCGGCCTGCAGCGGCGAGAGCGTCGTGTTCCAGAAGCCGGCCGCCGTCCGCGCGAAGCCGAGCGGCTCGCCGGGGATGTGCAGCGCGCCCGGCTGGACCGGCACGTCGAACGCGATGGGCTCGCCGTAGCCAAAGCGCTGCGCCATGCCCTCGAGCTGCGCGGGCGTCAGCCGCTCCTTCGCGAGGCGCGCGAAGACGGTGTTGATGCTCCGGCCCATCGCCCCCGCCAGCGTCGTGCACCAGCGGTCGCGCTCCGGATCGCGGACCAGGTCGGCCGCGGTGAGGCGCTGCTCGCCCCCCGAGTAGCACTCGCGCGTGTCGGGGCCGAGGTGCGCGTCCTCGACGAGCGCGGAGGCCGTGACGATCTTGAACACGCTCGCCGAGGGGGCCCGGGCCTCGGCGCAGAGATCGCGCGCGGGGCCCCGGTCGACGTGGCTCGCGTAGACGAGCACCTTGCCAGTCGCGACCTCCATCAGCACGACGGCGGCCTCCGGGAGGTGGCGTGCCGCCATCAGTCCGAGCGCCTCGCGCTGCAGGGACGGATCGAGCGTCAGGCGCGCGGTGCCCCCGTCGACCGGCGCGCTCGCCGCGCCGTCGGAGAGCGTGACGCGCTCGAGATCGAGGCCGGCCAGGGGCGCCGGCTCCTCCGGGGCGAGCGCGGGCGCGCGCGGGGCAGGCTCCGCGTGCGAGAGGGCGACGTCGTCCGTCGACGCGCTCGGCGCGGGCCCGGGGAGCGAGCCCGCCGGGCGACGCAGCGCGAGCCCCGCCGCGAGGGCGAGCAGGGCACCGGCCGTCGCCAGGAGAAGCGTCCGCCGCATCGGGTAGGGTGTGGCACGCGCGGCTCGGAACGGGCAAGAATACCGCCCGATGGTCCGAACCATGCCGCTGCTGGGCCTGGGCGCCGCGCTGCTGGCGACCCCGGCGTACGCCGACACGCGCGCCACGGCGCCGGCGGGGGGCGGCCTGCCCGCGCTCGACGCGCGCGTCGACCTGGCGGCGGCGGTCGTGTCCGCGGGCGGCCTCCGCGTGCCCATCGGGCTTGAACGCGCCCGCCTGCCGGCCGAGCAGGACGTCGTGGTCGAGGCGATCCCGATCGGCGCCGACCGGCGCGTCGTGCACGTGCGCGTCCCGGCGCGCGACGCGGAGGGCGTGGCCTGGGAGGCGCTGCTCGCCGGCGGGCGCAACGAGCCGATCTTCGCCGGCGTCACGGGCTTCGCCGGGGGCGATCCGGGGGAGCGGACCGGCAAGGCCCTGCGCGTCGTCGCCTCGGGCGAGGCGCGCTTCGTCCTCGTGGGCGACATCCGCGAGGACCTGCGCATCTGCGGCCAGGACGCCACGCTGCTCGATCCGCTCGCCCTCTACCCGGCGTCGCTCGAACTGCGGCCCGCGACGGTCCAGCGCCTCGACGCCGCGCAGCGCGAGCACGCCCAGCGCCTGGTCGCCGCGGACCGGGGGGTGTGGTCCGAGCGCCCGCTCGCGCGCCTGCTCGTGGCCACGGGCTCGAGCGTGCCGGGGTCGCGCGGCGCCTCGCTCACCGACGGCGACGTCGCGACGACGTGGAGCGAGCAGCGTCCGGGGGCCGGTCAGGGCGAGTTCGTGGTGATGGCCGCGCCGCGAGACGTGCCCATCGCGCGCCTGCAGATCGTCGTCGCGCCGCCCCGGCCGGAGGCGGAGGGGGCGTCGCCGCGCACGCTCTATCTGGTGACGGCCGCGCAGACGTTCGAGGTCGTGCTCCCCGGCGACGGGTGGCTCGAGCCGGGCGAGGCGTACGAGGTCGTGTTCCCGCAGCCCTTGCGGACCTCGTGCCTGGCCCTGGTGCTGGGCGAGGCGTACACCCGCGAGCGGCCGCACCCGGTCGTGGGCGTGTCCGAGATCGTCGCGTACAGCGAGCTCGACGTGCCCGGGGCGACGCTCGACGATCTGGCGCGCCGGCTCTCCGGCGAGCAGGGCGCGGTCGTGGCGCAGCTGCTCGAGCGCGCCGGGGCGCCGGCGCTCGCGGCCGTGGACCGGGCCTTCGACGCCCTGGACGCGCGCGGTCGCGCGCTGGCGGTCGACGTCGC
>JAJYCT010000298.1 GCA_021778125.1 Myxococcales bacterium | reverse complement strand
TCGCCGAGGCGCAGGCGCGCGCCGCGCAGTCGAGCGACGTGGCGTCGCTCATCGCCCAGGCCAACGCGCGCGCCGCGTCGGCGCACGCTCAGGTCGAGACCGCGCGGGCCGCGCGCGATCTGGCCGCGCTCGACCTCGCGTACACGCGCATCGTCGCGCCGCACGACGGCGTCGTGTCCAAGCGCACGATCAACGAGGGGCAGAGCGTCGCGCCGGGCCAGACCGTGGTGCAGCTGGTCACGCCGGGCCTCTGGGTCACGGCCAACTTCAAGGAGACGCAGCTCGAGCGGATGCGCGTCGGTCAGCCGGTGCGCCTCAAGGTCGACGCCTTCCCATCGCGCCCCCTGCGCGGCGAGATCGAGAGCTTCTCGGGCGCCACCGGCTCGAAGTTCACGCTGTTGCCGCCCGACAACGCGTCGGGCAACTTCACCAAGATCGTCCAGCGCGTGCCGGTGCGCGTGCGCGTCACGTCCGCGCCCGGCGACGCCGCGCTGCGGCCGGGGATGAGCGTCGACGTGGACGTCGACACGCGCGGCTGAGCGGAGGCGCCCCGTGACCCCGTCGCTCTCGCTCGCGCCCGTCGCGCCGCGCACCGTCGCGGCAAACAAGTGGGCCATCGCCGTCGCCGTCGCGGTCGGCGCGCTGCTCGAGGTCATCGACACGAGCATCGTCAACGTCGCGCTCACCGACATGCAGGCGGCGCTCGGCGCGACGCTCAGCCAGGTGAGCTGGGTCGTGTCGGCCTACGGCATCGCGAACGTCATCATCCTGCCGCTGTCGGCGTGGCTTGGCGATCGCTTCGGCAAGAAGCGCTACTTCGTCTTCTCGCTCGTGGGCTTCGTCGTGGCCTCCGCGGCGTGCGGCCTGGCGACGACCCTGCCGGCGCTCGTCGTCGCGCGCGTGCTGCAAGGCCTCACCGGCGGCGGCCTGCTCGCCAAGGCGCAGGCCATCCTCTTCGAGACGTTCCCGCGCGAGGAGCAGGCGATGGCGCAGGGGTTCTTCGGCGCGATCGTCATCGCCGGGCCGGCCATCGGCCCGACGCTCGGCGGCTACCTCGTCACCAACGTCGGCTGGCGGTGGATCTTCTTCGTCAACGTGCCGATCGGCGTCGCCGCAGTGATGCTCGCGATGGCGACGCTGCCGGCCGACGACCGGAGCGCCCGGACGCGCGCGCCGGTCGACTGGCTCGGCATCGGGCTGCTCGCCGTCGGCATCGGCGCGTTCCAGACGCTGCTCGAGCAGGGCAACGACGAGGACTGGTTCGAGTCGCGGTTCATCGTCGCGCTCGCCGTCGCGGCGGTGGTCGGGCTCGTGGCCTTCGTCGCGCACGAGCTGCGCACCGGGGCGCCGGTCGTCGATCTGCGCGTGCTGCGCTACCGCTCGCTCTGGGCGGGGAGCCTGCTCTCGGTCGTCATCGGCATGGCGCTCTACGGCGCGCTCTTCGCCGTCCCGATCTTCGCGTCGACCATCCTCTCGTACACGTCGCAGCAGGTCGGCCTGCTGCTGCTCCCGGGCGCGCTCACGTCGGCGCTCGCGATGCCTCTCGGGGCCAAGCTCGCGGGCAAGGTGGACGCGCGCGTCCTGCTCACCGCCGGCGCCGTCGTCCTGGTCACGGCGCTCGGGATGCTCGGGCGCCTGGGCGCGAGCACGGGCGGCGACGATCTGTTCTGGCCGCTGGTCGTGCGCGCGCTCGGTACGGTGCTGATGTTCCTGCCGCTGCAGCTGGCGGCGCTCGGCCCGGTGCCGAAGAAGGACGTGGCGGCGGCGAGCGGCTTCTTCAACCTCACGCGCCAGCTCGGCGGCTCGATGGGCGTGGCCCTCCTCACCACGCTGCTCGAGAAGCGCCAGGCGTTCCACCGCGCCGTGCTGGTCGACCACCTGGTCGCGTCCGCGAGCGGCACGCTCGAGCGCGTCTCCGCCTACACGCAGGCGATGCTCGCGCAGGGCTTTCCGCTCGCGGCGGCGCGGCAGAAGGCCCTCGGCCTGCTCGACGGCGTCGTCAACCAGCAGGCGGCCATCCAGGCGTTCGGTGACACGTTCTGGGCGACCGCGGCGCTCGTGCTCCTGACGCTCCCGCTCGTGCTCTTGCTCGGTCGACCGCCGGAGGGGGCGAAGGTCGAGCTCGGGCACTGAGGGCGTGACCCCTCGCGCCCGCTGTAGCCGGAGCCGGCCGGGTTCGCGCGGCGGGGTCACGGTCCGCGCTCCTCGAGCTAGACGCGACACCCCGACGGGGACGAGTCCCCGTCGCCGCCCCTCGTGACGAGCCCCTCGAGCAGGGCACACATCTGGTCGGGCATGTACGGCTTGCGGACGAACGCGCTGCACCCTGCCGCGCGCGCCTCGGTCTCGGCCTGCGGGAGCACCAGCCCCGTGCAGGCGATGATCGGAACGTGCGCCGTCTGCTCGTTCATGCGAAGCCGCCTGATGGCCTCGAAGCCGTCGACCACGGGGAGGTAGAGGTCCATCACGATCACGTCCGGCTCGAAGGCGGTCGCGAGGCGGAGGGCCTCGAGACCATCGGCCGCCTCGGCGACGGCCCACCCCGACGCGCGCATGCACCAGGCGTACATCTCGCGCGTGTCCTGGTGGTCGTCCGCGATGAGGACACGCGGCCGCGGCCGGGTGCCCGTGTCCACTCGCAAAGGAAACTCCGCGCCATGCGCGTGCGGCGCGATCGGCACCCTGGGCGCCGAGGACGTCCTGGCGCAGCCTTCCCCTTCGGGCCCCCACCCATGGTCAAGCAGCACGCGCCCCGACTTTGCACCGGCCGTGCCCTCGGGCAAGCACGGGATCGGAAACGTTTCTGGAGTCGATCCGTGTGACATTCCGCCCCATCGTGGCTCTCTGTCACGACGACCGGTGGTCGAGCACGTCACGCACGACGCCGCGCAGGAGGTCGAGATCGAGCGGCTTGTGCAGCACAGGGCGGTGCGGCAGCGTGCTCTCGCTGTCCCCGTAGGCCGTCAGCACGACGACGGGCACCCGGGAGAGGACCGGGTCGTCCTCCAGGAACTCGAGGACGTCCCAGCCGCTTCGGCCGGGCATCAGGAGGTCGAGGATCACGACCTCGGGCACGTCCGCTCGCAGCTTGTCGATGGCATCCAGGCCGTCCACGGCGCACCCGACCTCGTACCCGGTGTGGCCGAGCACGTCGGCAAGGAGAATGCGCATCGACTCGTCGTCGTCCACCACCAGGATGTGCTGCGGCGCCATGGCGGCCTCCTCAACCCGGGTACTGACCCGAGCAGTAGCGCTCGAGCTCGTCGATCGTCCGCTCCCGCTCGACCAGGGATGCTCGGACCACGTCGCCGATGGACACCAGTCCGACCAGGCACGCCCCCTCAGTCACCGGCAGGTGACGCACGCGACGGTCGGTCATGATGGCCATCGCCTCGCGGGCGTGCATCGCGGGCGGCACCTTCACGACGCTCGTGCTCATCACCTCCCCCACGCGCACCGACGCGGGATCGCGCTGCTCCAGGACGACGCGCGTCATCACGTCGCGCTCCGAGAAGATGCCCACGAGGGCGTCCCCCTCGAGGACCACGAGGGCGCCGACGTGCGCTCTGCACATCCGGTCGACCGCCGCGAGCACCGTCGCCTCGGGACCGATTCCGAAGATCTGCGCCCCCTTCGTCACGAGAATGTCGGCCACTGTCTCCATGACTTCCTCCGCACTCCTACGATCGGGTGTCCACGTGCAGCCTCGAGCGAGCCAGGCAAGCGTTGACGACCGCCGTGCGGAGATCGTCCATGTCGAAGGGCTTGTGGAGCACGCCGAGCGCGCCCAGCTTCCTCGCGACGACGTGCACCGACTCGTCGGCGAGCACCGTGATGAGCAGCACCGGGAAGTGCGCCCGCGCGCGGCGAAGCGCGTCGAGCACGCCGAGGCCCGAGAGCCTCGGCATCATGATGTCGGCGACGACGACGTCCGGCCGCGCGCTCGGATCGTCGAACGCGGCCTCGAGCTGGTCGAGCAGATCTCCGCCGTCGCGCGCCTCGAGCACGACGTACCCGTCGGAGCGAAGCGTGCTCGCGATGAGCTCGCGCATGTCCTCGTCGTCGTCGGCGACCAGAACCGTTGTCGGGGACGTCTTGCGCTCCGGGGTCGTCATGGATCCGCTACCGCCTTGCACGATGCGCGCCAGCCTCGCCACGTCCGACGAGGTCGTCCATGCAGAGCTCGCCGTGGCGAAATGTCACGGCTATCCACATCGGGATATGCGCGCCTCGAGCGAAGAACAATTCAGCTTTGCCAGGCCTGCTCGCCGATCCAAGCTGCACACGTGGGAACGAGGCCGATACACTCGGATCGCGCGCGGGCGCAGGTGCTCATCGTCGACGACGACCTCGACATGTGCGAGCTGCTCGGGGCAGAGCTGACCGCGCGCGGGTTCGACCCGTCGCTCGAGACGGACCCCGGGCGGGCGCTCGACTCGCTGCGGTCGCGGCACGTCGACGTCGTCGTGACGGATCTCTGGATGCGCGGGATGAGCGGCGTGGAGCTGTGCGAGCGCATCGTGTCGATGCACCCCGAGCTCCCCGTCGTGCTGCTCACCGCCCACGGCACGCTCGAGAGCGCGGTCGCGGCGCTGCGCGTCCACGCGTTCGACTTCCTGGCCAAGCCCCCCGACCTCGACGCCCTCGTCGCGGCCATCGACCGCGCGGTGCGCCACCGTCGCCTCGCCGAGGAGGTCCGGGTCCTGGGGGAGAGCACCGACGCGCTGGAGACCTTCGAGGGCATCATCGGCGCGAGCCCCCCCATGCGCGAGCTGGTGCAGCTCGTCGGGCGCGTCGCCGCCGTCGACGCGGCCGTCATCGTGCGGGGCGAGAGCGGCACGGGCAAGGAGCTGGTGGCCCGGGCGCTGCACGAGCGCAGCCGCCGCCGCGGGGCCTTCGTGGCGCTCAACTGCGCCGCGATCCCGGAGAGCATGCTCGAGGCGGACCTGTTCGGTCACGTGAAGGGCGCGTTCACCGACGCGCGCGCCGACCGGGCCGGCCTCTTCGAGCGAGCCCGCGGCGGGACGATCTTCCTCGACGAGATCGGCGAGCTCGACCTGTCGCTGCAGCCCAAGCTGCTGCGCGCGCTCCAGGAGCGCGTGATCCGCCCGGTCGGCTCGGACCGCGAGATCGAGGTCGACGTGCGCCTCGTCACGGCCACGAACGTCGACCTGGCCAGGGCCGTCGAGCAGCACGCGTTCCGCGCCGACCTGTACTACCGCCTGAACGTCATCGAGATCGTGGTGCCCCCGCTGCGCGAACGCGGGCGCGACGTCCTGCTCCTGGCGCAGCACTGCATCGAGCGCGCCGCGCGCGAGATGGAGCGCGACGTCGTCGGCCTCACCGCCTCGTGCGCGGCGCGCCTGATGGCGTACTCGTGGCCGGGGAACGTGCGGGAGCTCGCCAACGTGATCGAGCGCGCCGTGGCCCTCACGCGCTCGTCGCGCCTCACGGTGGACGACCTGCCCGCCGCCGTGCGCGCCGCGTCCGCGCTGCCGACCGCGACGCTCGCCGTCGCCGAGGACCTCGTGCCGCTCGAGGAGGTGGAGCGCCGCTACATCCGCCGGGTCATGGCGGCCACGGGCGGCAACAAGACGCTGGCCGCCCAGATCCTCGGCGTCGACCGGCGGACGCTCTACCGCAAGAACTGGGAGGAGAGGAGCGACGGGGCGCAGCCCTCGTCGGTCAAGGGCGCATCATGAGCACCGACGACCGGGACGGAGCGAAGGCGGGTGCCGCGATCGCCGCGACCCGGACGCGCGCGGCGACGGACCTGTTGCCGAAGTACGTCGCGCACCGCGAGCGCGACGTCGCCACCCTCCGCGCCGCCCTGGCGCAGGGCGACTTCGAGACGATGGCGCGGATCGGGCACAACCTCCGCGGCAACGGCGTGAGCTACGGCTTCCCGGAGATCGCGGCGCTGGGCGAGGCGATGGAGCAGGCGGTGACGGCGAGGCAGGCTCGCGGCATCGAGGCGCAGGTGGCGCTCCTCGAGGAGTGGCTCGCTCGCGTCGGCGCGCGGGTCCGCACGGAACGGTGAACGGCCCGACCGCGAGACGGAGGAGAGGCAGGTATGGCGAACAGAGTGAGCACCCCCGCGAACGGAGCAAGGCAGGGCGGACGTCGGCGGCGCGAGAGCGCGCACGCGGCGGCGTCGCCGGAGGAGAGCCCCGCGCCGACGAGGCGCGCGGAGGTGCCGCTCACCGAGTGGGGCCGGCTGTCGCCGGCCAGCCGGGCCGAGGTGGAGCTCCTCGTCGACGTCCTGAAGTCGCTCAAGCAGGGCGACTTCAGCGTGCGGTTCCCCCCGCAGAAGGACGGCATCCTCGGCCGGGTCGGGGAGCTCCTCAACGACGTCATCGGCATGAACGAGCACATGACGAGCGAGCTCGTTCGCGTCGGCAAGATCGTCGGCCAGGAAGGGAAGATGCACGAGCGGGCGTCGGTCGGCCCGGCGAAGGGCTCGTGGGCGAGCGGCATGTCCTCGGTGAACCAGCTCATCGCCGACCTGGTCGCGCCGACCAACGAGGTCGCGCGCGTCATCACGGCCGTCGCCCGCGGCGATCTGTCGAACAAGATGGTCCTCGAGATCGAGGGGCGCCCGGTGCGCGGCGAGTTCCTGCGCATCGGCACCACGGTCAACGAGATGGTCGATCAGCTCAACTCCTTCGCGGCCGAGGTCACGCGCGTCGCGAAGGAGGTCGGCAACGAGGGGAAGCTCGGTGGCCAGGCGGACGTCAAGGGCGTCTCGGGGACGTGGAAGAACCTCACCGACAACGTCAACGGCCTCGCCGCCAACCTCACCGCGCAGGTGCGCAACATCGCCGAGGTCACGACGGCCGTCGCGCAGGGCGATCTCTCGCAGAAGATCACCGTCGACGCGAAGGGCGAGATCCTCGAGCTGAAGAACAC
>JAJYCT010000297.1 GCA_021778125.1 Myxococcales bacterium | reverse complement strand
AGGCGTCGCGCGCCCGCGCCCGCCGCGCAGCCGGCGTGCCGCTTCGAGCTCGACCCGAAGCGCTTCCCGACGCTCACCGCCCTCGGGCGCAACCTCACGGCCGCGGCCGCCCGCGGTGAGCTCGACGCCGTCTTCGGGCGCGAGGCGGAGATCGACCGCACGCTCGACGTGCTCGCCAAGCGGCAGGCCAACTGCCCGTGCCTGGTGGGCACCGCGGGCGTCGGCAAGACGAGCGTCGTGCGCGGCCTCGCTGCGCGCATCGCCGAGGGGCGCGAGGTCGCGTCACTCGACGACCGGGTCGTCGTCGAGATCGAGGCGGCCGCGCTGCTCGCCGGCACGGGCGTGCGGGGCGCGCTCGCCGAGCGCATCGCGCAGATCAAGGCCGAGGTGGCGCGTGCCGAGGGGCGCGTCGTCCTCTTCTTCGACGAGCTCTGCTCGGTGCTCACGGGCGACGAGGAGGTGGCCGCCGAGCTCAAGGTCGCCCTCGCGCGCGGGGAGCTGGCGTGCGTCGGCGCCGCGACGATCGACGACTTCAAGCGCGTGGTGCTGGCCGACGCGGCGCTCGCGCGCCGGATGGTCCCCATCGAGGTGACCGAGCTCGCCCCCGACGAGGCCGTCCTGGCCCTCGAGCGCGTGGCGCCGGCGTTCGAGAAGCACCACGGCGTACACTTTACGCCGGAGGCCGTGGCCGCGGCGGTGGCCTGGAGCTCGCGCTACGTGCCGGAGCGGGCGCTGCCCGACAAGGCCGTGGGGATGCTCGATCTCGCGGGCGCGCGGGCGCGGCGCCGCGGCGAGCGCGAGGTCGGGCGCGAGCAGGTGGCCGACGTGGTGGCCGAGAGCACGGGCGTGCCCGTGGACCGGCTCCTCGAGACGGACGGAGCGAGGATGCTACGCCTCGAGGAGCTCATGGCGGAGCGGGTGGTGGGCCACTCCGAGGCGCTCGCGCGCGTCGCGCGCGTGCTGCGGCGCAACGCCAGCGGCTTCCGCGCGCGCCGGCCGATCGGGTCCTTCCTCCTGCTCGGCCCGACGGGCGTCGGCAAGACCGAGACGGCCAAGGCGATCGCCGAGTGCCTGTTCCACTCCCCGCACGCGATGACGCGCCTGGACATGAGCGAGTACGCCGAGGCGCACGCGATCGCGCGCCTCGTCGGGGCGCCGCCAGGCTACGTCGGCCACGAGGCCGGCGGGCAGCTCACCGAGGCGGTGCGAAAGAGGCCCTACCAGGTGCTGCTGCTCGACGAGATCGAGAAGGCCCACCGCGACGTCCTCGAGTCGTTCCTGCAGCTCTTCGACGAGGGGCGCATGACCGACGGGCGCGGGCGCACCGTCGACTTCACCAACGTCGTCGTCGTCATGACGTCGAACCTCGGCGCCGACGTGGCGCGCCCGACGACGCGCGGGCGCATCGGCTTCGGCGCCAAGGAGGAGCGCGACGTGCAAGTCTACGCCGACGCCCTCTGCGCCGCGGCCCGCGCCGCGTTGCCTCCGGAGCTCTACAACCGCATCGACGAGGTCCTGGCCTTCGCGCCGCTCACGCGCCAGGACGTGGCCGAGGTGGCGCGCCGCATGCTCCGCGGGCTGGGCGAGGAGCTCGAGGCCGCCCGCGGCGTGCGCCTCGACGTGAGCGACGCGGCCGTGGATGCCTTGCTCGAGGCGGGCGGCTTCGACGCCGAGCTGGGGGCGCGGCCCATGCGACGGGCCATCGCGCGCCTGGTCGAGGCCCCGGTCGCCGAGATGATCCTCAAGGGCGAGCTGTCGCGCGGGGACGTCGCGCTCGTCGACGTCGACGACGGCGGACGCGTGCTGGTGGACGCGGTGCGCCGCCGAGGCGCGAGGGCCGCAAGCTGAAGGGACCACTCAGCGGTCGGGCACGGCCTCGATGGCGCGCCGATAGCGCTCGCGGCGCGCGGCGTCCTTGAGGATGTCGTAGGCTTCCTCGAGCACGAGCGTGATCTTCTTCACGTCGTCGGCCAGGTCGGCCACCGCGGGCGTGAGCACGCGCGAGGCGTCGAACGAGCGACGCAGGTCGAGGAACGCGCGGCGCACCTCGTAGCCGGTGGCGTCGCGGCTCACGCCGAGCAGCGCGAAGTAGTCGCCGTCCTCGACGAGCTGCATGCGCGCCCGCACCCGCTCGCGCACCCCCTCGGCGTCGACGGCGGCGAGATCGGCGTCGCTCACCTCCTCGGCGGCGCCGTCGCCGCCGACGCCCCGGAGCACCTCGACGACCCCCAGCAGCGCGAGGGCGTAGAGCACCGTGCCCAGATCGGCCTCCGGGGCGCCGCGCAGGACCTCGTCGAGCGATCGACCCGCAAGCCCGCGCAGCCGGTCGAGCTCCGTGGGGCCGAGCGCGCACTCGTCGAGCAGGCGCGCGCCCGGCCCGTCGCTCAGGCGCGAGGAGGGCCCGCCGAGGCGATCGAGCGCTTCGGCGGGCGGGACGATGCGGCGCACGACCTCGACGTAGACGGACGCGCCCGTCGCGCCGCCGAAGACGCTGGGCTCCCCCGCGAGGCGCCCCGGCGGCTCGGCCTCGACGAGCAGCCGCCCCTGCGCCGTCTGCAGCGCGCGCGCGACGAGCCACTCGGCGTGGGCGCGGAGCGTCGTCCACATCTGGTCCTGCCGCAGGTAGCCGCGCGCGACGAGCGCGGCGCCCGCGTGGCGCCCGAACGGCGGGAACTTCGACGCCAGGCGCCGCACGGTCTCCTTCGGCAGGTCCCCGCGGACGCCCAGGAACGCGAGGAGCGACTCGTCCTCCGCCGTCGACGACGCGGTGACGACGTCGCCCTCGCGCAGCACGACGCGCCGCTCGGCGTCGGGGGCCGCGAAGCACAGCGAGCCGCTCACCCGCGCGACGATGGCCCGCGCCAGGACGACGAACGCGTCGCCCGGGGTGAGCACGGCCGGCAGCGCGCCCTCGGCCGGCACCGCGACCGCAGCAGGCGTCGGCGAGGACGCGGCCGGCGACCACGCCGTGGGCGGCGGGAGCGAGCTGCCACGGCCGTCGACCGCAGGCAGGGCGACCGGAGACGGGGCGACCGCGGGCAGCGCGCCCGGGCGCGCTCGCGGCTCGGAGCCGCCCGTCGTGGAGTGTCCCGTTCCGGTGCCCCCCGAGTGCGTGCCCCCGCCGTGGGTCAGCGGCGGAGCCGGCGTGTGCGCGACCTCGCCGGTCAGGGCGCGCCCGGGCGTGCGCCCGCCGCCGGTCGAGCCGATGCCCGTGCCCGGCGCGCCGGTGGCGACGCCCCCCTCGTCGTCGAGCGCGTCGCGCGCCCCCGTCGACAGGAGCGCCCGCTGCACGTCGTCGTCCTCGTCCTCCTCGATCGGCTCGTCGAGCGACTCGAGCAGCTCCGACGGCAGCACCGCCTCGATCTCGTCCTCGGGCGACGGCACCATCGAGTCCGAGTCGCCGGTGACCTGCGCGCGCTGCTCGGCGTCGGCGAGGAGCTGCTGCAGCTCGAGGCTCACGGGCGCGGCCAGCCCGACGACCCGCCTGCCGGTCTTGCCGATGAGCGACAGGGGCGACTCGGAGGACGGCCCGCGCGACGACGGCTGGGACGGCGGAGGCGGCGCCCAGACCTCGGGCGGATTCTGCGGCGGCGCGACCGAGCGCATGCTCGCCGGAGGCAGCGAGGGCGGCGAGCTCGAACGCGTCTTGCTGAGGATCGGCACGGCCGGCACCGACGGCATCGGCACCCCCGGCGCGACCGACGGCGTGCCCGCGGCGGCCCCTCCGGTCAGCGTGTCGACCTTGCGCACGAGCGCCGGGACGTCGACTGGGCGCACGAACAGCCCGCTGCCCTCGTGCGCGAGCGCCTGCTCCGGGGTCGCGATGGCGCCCCCGGCGCGCGCCAGAAACAGCACGTCGATCGAGTCGGCGTCGGGCAGCTCGCGCATCCGGCCCACGACGTCGAGCGCCCCCTCCCCGTCGGCGTCGACCAGCACGACGCGCGGGTGCTGCACGGCCACGCGCGCGACCAGCATCGACAGCGGGACGTCGACCACGACGTAGCCGGCGGCGCGCAGCGCCTGCGCGACCCGCTCGGCCTCGGCCGTCGGATCGCTCACGAAGACGATCGTCGACCCGGTGCGCACGCCGGCGTCATCCACCCTGGCGCCTCCGGCCACGGCTCACCCCTCGCGCGTCCCGCCGGCACGGCGCCGCAGCGCTCGCTCGCCGAGCCACTCGCCGACGCGCGGGAGCCACGCCGCGCTCCACGTGAGCGCGAAGAGGATGACCACCAGCGCGAGCTCGCCCCCCGTCAGCGCGAACATTCGCCTCCCTATGTATCACGGTGCAGTGCTCCCCGGCGCGAGACGGCCCGCGCGCTCGACGCTACCATCCCGGACCGCGAATGAGACGTCCCGCCCCGAGCGTTCCCCCGGGGAGCGTGCGTTCCCCGACCGAACCGACGACGCGGGAGGCCCGCTGGGGCCGGATCCGGGGCCCCCTCCTGCTCTGGACGCGCCGGGCAGCCCTCGCGCTGGGCGCGGCGGGGGTCGCCGCGGGGCTCGCCGTGTGGCTGGTGGTCCGCCACTACGAGGCTGACCTGCCGAGCGTGGACGAGCTGAAGCGCTACACCCCACCCCAGGTGACGCGCGTCCTGGCGCGCGACGGCACGGTCCTCGCGGAGCTCTTCACGCAGCGCCGGACCGTGGTGCCCATCGCGTCGCTCCCGGCCCACGTGAAGCTCGCCGTGCTCGCCGCCGAGGACGCGGGCTTCTACGAGCACGAGGGCCTCAACTACTGGGGCATCGCGCGCGCCTTCCTCGTCAACCTGCGGGCGCACTCCACGCGCCAGGGCGGCTCGACGATCACCCAGCAGGTCGTCAAGAACCTGCTGCTCGCGTCGCACGAGCGAACGATGTCGCGCAAGATTCGCGAGGCGCTGCTCGCGCGCCGGCTCGAGCAGCAGCTCAGCAAAGACGAGATCCTCGAACTCTACCTCAACAACATCTACCTCGGCCGGGGGCGCTACGGCATCGAGGAGGCCGCGCGTGACGACTTCGGCCGGGGCGCGCGGGACCTCGACATCGCGGAGGCGGCGCTCATCGCCGGGCGCATCGCCAACCCGCGCGACTTCCACCCGCGCGCCAACCTCGCCACGGCGCTCGTGCGGCGCGCCTACGTGCTCGACCAGATGCACGCCAAGGGCTTCCTCGACGACGCGAAGTGGCGCGCCGCGAGAGACGAACCGGTGCGCCTCGCGCCGCCGTCCGACGGGGCCAGCGAGCTGGCGCCCGAGGCCGTCGAGGTGGCGCGGTCGGTGCTCTACAAGCTCGAGCCCGAACAGGCGCGCCTCGGCGGCTTCACGATCACGACGTCGATCGACCCGAAGCTCCAGGCCGCCGCGCGCAAGGCCGTCCGCGGGGTGCTCGAGGCCTATGACAGGCGCCACGGCCTGCAGGGGGGGCTCAAGCCGCCCCCGTCGGTCGCCGACAAGCGGGGCAAGTCCGCGCGGCCGCGCGACGGGGCGCCGTTCGAGGGCGCGCCCGAGTTCGAGCAGCACAAGGTGCTCGTCGGCGTCGTGACGGGCGCCGACGACGCGGCCGGCACGTTCGACGTGCGCGTCGGGAGCGCCGCGGGCACCGTCAAGCTCGCCGACTACTCGCGCTACAACCCGGCGGGCCTCGCGCCGAGCGCGTTCGCGCCGGTGGGCGCGCGCGCGCGCGTGAGCCTCCTCGCCCCCGTGGTCGACGCGCGGGCGCCGCTGCGGCTCGAGTCCGGGCCCGAGGGCGCGATGGTCGTGCTCGACGTGCGCTCGCGGCAGGTGCTCGCGCTCGTCGGCAGCTACGAGGGGCAGCCCGGCGCGCTCGATCGCTCGACGCAGTCGCGAAGGCAGCCGGGGTCCACGTTCAAGCCCATCGTGTACTCGTACGCGCTGCACGCGCGCCGCTTCACGCCGGCGACGCTCGTCGACCCGACCCCCGACGCCTTCGAGGGCGGCTACCACCCGGGAAACTTCGAGGGGTGGCAGGGCAAGGAGCTGCTGCGCCTGCGGGAGGCGCTCGCCAGCAGCGTCAACGTGGCGGCCGTGCGCGTGCTGCGCGACGTGGGACCGGCCAACGTGGTCCCGTGGGCGCAGGCGCTGGGGATCGCGTCCCCGCTCAAGCCGGACCTGTCGCTGGCGCTCGGCAGCTACGAGGTGCACCCCGTGGAGCTCGCCGCCGCGTACGCGACGTTCGCCGCGGGCGGGATCTACCGCGAGCCCGAGCTGGTGACGCGCATCGTCGGCCCCGACGGGAGAGACGTCCCGCTCCCCGAGCGGGCGCCCGAACGGCGCGTGCTCGACGACGCCGAGGCGTACCTGGTCACCAGCCTGCTCACGAGCGTCGTCGACCACGGCACGGCGACGCGGGCGCGCGTGCTCGGCCGTCCGGTCGCCGGCAAGACGGGCACGTCCAACGGCCCCAAGGACACCTGGTTCGCCGGCTACTCGCCGGACGTCGCGGCGGTGGTGTGGGTCGGCTACGACGACGGGCGCCTGCTCGGGGGCGCGGAGCAGGGCGCCGTGACGGCGCTGCCCGCGTGGATCGATCTCATGAAGGTGGCGACCGAAGGAAAGCCGCGCGTCGACTTCCCGCGGCCCGGCGGGCTCGTGGTGGTCTCGATCGACAAGCGCACGGGCAATCTCCCCTATCCCGACGACCCCGACGTGATGGACGAGGTGTTCCTCGCAGGCACCGAGCCCACCCAGATCGCCGAGCCGCCTCCCCCGCCGCCGGGATCGGCGGGGGCGGGGGTGGGCGCGGGCGCGGGCGCGGCGGGCGACGCGGCCGCGGGCGTAGAGTGAGAGATCGTGATGCGCGAAACGATCAGAGGATCAGGAGGGGGAAGGATCCAGCTTCCCGATCTTCTGATCTTCCTGTGCGCCATGTTCTCGCCGGTCACGGCCCGCGCGGCGGGCGCGATCGACGCGGTTGGGCAGGAGGTCG
>JAJYCT010000296.1 GCA_021778125.1 Myxococcales bacterium | reverse complement strand
GTCTTCCAGGACGACTCCCGGCGCCTCTACGACCTCGAGGGCCTGTGGCTCGACGCGCGCCGCCTTCCGGTCCCGGCCGACCAGGCGCTGGCGCCCACGTCGAACGACTAGGGCGCCCGGGGGGGGCTCAGGCCGGAGGCGCCGCGCCCTCGGCCTTCTGGCGGGGCTTGAGCAGGTACGCGATCGGGATCGACAGGAAGTACAGGCCGATGAGCGCGCCGCTCACGGCGATCTGGCTGGTCACCTCGGGGCCCGGCGTCACGATCGCGCCCAGGACGAAGGCGAGGATCGTGGCCCACCGCCCGAACTTCAGGAGCTGCCGGGGCGTGACGATGTTCGCGAGCACCAGGAACGCGATGAACAGCGGCAGCTCGAAGACCGCGCCGAACGCGAGCAGGAAGCGCGTCGTGAAGTCGAGGAAGAACTCGAGCGTGACGATCTGCGTGAGCTCGACGCCCTGGCGCACCGGCCCCAGGAGCGACAGGAAGTAGTTGAACGTGAACGGGAACGCGACGTAGTAGGCGAACGCCACGCCCGACAGGAACAGGATCGACGAGAAGAAGACGAACGGCACGATGAGCCGCTTCTCCTTCCGGTAGAGCCCTGGGGAGACGAAGGACCAGAGCTGGTAGAAGATGATCGGCACCGACGCGATGACGCCTGCGGTCAGGGACAGCTCGAGGTACCCGAGGAACGCGTCGGCGGGCGCGAGCGTCTGCAGGAGCAGGGGGCGATCGAAGCGCGAGGCCCACGTGTGCTGGTAGGGCGCGACCAGCCACGCGAGGATCTGGGTGCGGAACGCCCACGCGACGATCGTCCCGAGCAGCACGCCGATGGCCGCGCGGATGATGCGGCGCCGCAGCTCCTCGAGGTGCTCCCAGATCGTCATGCGCACCTCGCGCTCGGGGGCGGGCGAGCCGGTCGGCGGCGCCTCGGTCGCGGTCGTCATGCGGCCGCTCCCCGCGCGTAGACGGCGTCGTCGGCGAGCGGTGACGGGGGCAGCGACCCCTCGTAGACGACCGCCGTGTCGGGCAGCGCCGCGTACGCGTCGACGCCGCCGCGCGGGTACTCGCGCTCGCGATCGACCTCCACCGGAGGCGGCATTCTGGGCTCGGCGGCGACGGAGGCCACAAGGGGCGGCGAGACGGTCGCCGTGGCGGGCCCGCGAGCCGGAGGCTCCGCGGCTCCCGGAGAGGGCGGGGCAGGCGAGGGCGAGGCGTTGCCGTCCGGCGCCGTGGGCGCCGCCGCGTCGGGAGGCGACGGAGCGGGAGCCGGCCGCGAGAGATCGATCCGCGCCGCCTGCGTCGTCGACCGCAGCGCCGCCTGCACTCCGGCGATCTCGCCGCGCGCCAGGCGCCGGATCTCGGCGATGTCGCGGTCGATCCCCTCGGTCCGCAGGACCTCGTCGATCCCGCTCTTCTCGCGCATCTCGTAGGCCATGCGCCGCAGGCGCCCCGCGAGCTCGCCGGCCTTGCGCAGGTAGCGGGGGAGCTCCTTGGGGCCGAGGACGACGACGGCCACCACGAGCAGCACCATCATCTCGCCGAAGCTCAGGCCGAACACGTGTGCAACTTAGCACGGTGCATGATAACGGCAGCGCGTGCTCCCGCTGCCGCTGCAGGCGCTCACCCCCGACGCCCTCGGTCGCGCTTTTGGCGTCGCGCTCGCCGACGCGCGCAAGGTCGTGGCGGCGGTCCACCGGGGCGAGCCGGTCGAGGCGGCCACGGGCGTGCGCCGCGAGGTGCTGCGCGCCATCCGCGAGGGGGGTCGCGTGCCGGCGCTCGAGGTGCGCTCGGTGCAGAGGAGCGAGCTCGACCCGTTCGTCAAGCTCGCGCTCGCGACGCCCGACGGCCACCTGATCGAGACCGTGCGTATCCCGCTCGAGCGCGTGGGGCGCTTCAGCGTGTGCGTGAGCTCCCAGGCCGGCTGCGCCCTGGCATGCGCGTTCTGCGCCACGGGGAGGCTCGGCCTCGCGCGCAACCTCGAGAGCTGGGAGATCGTCGAGCAGGTGCGCCAGGTGCGCGCGACGCTGGGCCCGGGCCAGCGCGTGCACGGCGTCGTCTTCCAGGGGATGGGCGAGCCGCTGTCGAACGCCGACCGCGTGCTCGAGGCGATCCGCGTGCTCTGCGATCCGTGCGCGCTGGCCATCGACGCGCGCGCGATGACGGTGTGCACGTCGGGCCTGCCGGTGGGTATCCGGCGCCTCTCGCGCGAGGCGCCCAAGGTCAGGCTGGGGCTCTCGGTCTTCAGCGCGCGACAGGACGTGCGCCGCCGCCTCATGCCGATCGCGCAGGCGCACCCGCTCGACGAGGTGATCGACGCGGTGGCCGAGCACGCCGTGACGACGGGGCTCGCGCCGATGTGGGCGGTGACTCCGCTCGCCGGGGTCAACGACGGCGACGACGACGCGCGGGCGCTGGCGGAGCTGGTGCGGGCCTTCCACACGCGCACGGGCGTCCGGCCCCGCGTGAGCGTCGTCCCGTACAATGCCATCGACGTGGCCGGGCGGGACCCGTATGCCCGCGGCGACGTGAGCCGCTTCCTGGGCGCGCTCGCCGCGCACGGCCTGCGGGCGCACCTGCGCTACAGCGGCGGCTCGGACGTGGCGGCGGCGTGCGGGCAGCTCGCCGGTCGGGCCTGAAGGCGTCCGCGCGCTCGGCTTCGCGCGCGAAAGGGCTCGCGTCGGGCGGGCGCGCCCCCGTATGCTCGCTGGCCACGAGATGCGGGTTTCGGGGGTCTGCGCCGCGGCCGTCGTCGTCCTCGTCTGGCCCTCGGCCGCCTCCGCGTCGCCGGAGGACATCTACGGCTACGGCCCGCGCTCGGCGGCGATGGGCGGCACGGGCGCGGCGTGGTCGTCCGGCGCCGACGCGGCCTACACGAACCCGGCGCTGCTCTCGCGCGTGCACGGCAACGAGCTGCTCGTCGGGTTCACCGGGGCTGCCTTCGACCTGCACGCAGACGGGCCGGGCCTGCCGGGCCGCATCAGCGAGGCTCCCGCGAAGGGGTACGCCGTGGGCGTCGCGGTCCCGGTGCCGTTCGGCGGCGTGCTCGCCGACCGCATCGCGGTGGGGCTCGCGGGCTACACACCGAGCGACGTGCTGTCGCGCGTGCGGATCCTCTTCCCCGAGGCGCCCGAGTATCCGCTCCTCGCCGATCGCTCGCAGGTGCTCGCCGTCCGCCTGGGCGCCGGCGCCGACCTCGGGTACGGCCTGCGCGTCGGGGCGGGCGTCGGCGTGCTCGCCGAGCTCCTCGGCCAGATCGACGTGGCGACCGTCGCAGGCTCGGTCACCTCGCACGTGGACACGCAGCTCATCGCCACCTACGCGCCGACCTTCGGCATGGCCTGGGATCTGCCCTGGGATCGCGCGCCCGACGGCGCCGCGCGCTGGAGGATGGGGGCCACGTGGCGCGGCGCGCTCGAGGGGCCGTTCACGGTGACCGTCGACGCGAGCAAGCTGAGTAGCCTCTCGCTGCCCCTGTTCAACATCGCGGGGGTGCCGCAGTACGACCCCGAGCAGGCCGTCCTCGAGGTCGCGCGCGAGGCCGACGGCTGGACGCTGGCGCTCGGCGTCGCGTGGAAGCGCTGGAGCAACTACCCGGGCGTCTTCGAGCCGACGATCCTCTGCCCCGCGGGGCAGGACTGCAACCTCCTCGCCCCGCCGCACATCGCGTTCTCCGACACGCTGGTCCCGCGCGCCGGGGCCGAGCGCACGTTCGCGCTCGCGCGCCGCGCCTCGGTGCACGTGCGTGGCGGCGCGTCGTACGAGCCCACGCCGGTCCCCTCGTCGCTGCCGTCCTCGCTCGCATACAGCGCGGCGAGCGGCACGGACGTGCCCGTGCCGACGCGCTTCTTCGACGCGAGCCGGTACGTCTTCTCCGTCGGCGGCGGCGTCGACTTCGGCGACCTCTTGCCGTTCACGGTCGACGTGTACGCGCAGTACCACGTGCTCGCCGCCAGCACCGTGGCGACGCCGCCTTCGCCCTCGGCGAACCTGTACGGCTCGGTCCTCGCCGGCGGCACCTACCTCGGGGTGCGGTTCTAGGATGGCGCCCCGCGTCCTCGCCCTGGCGGCCGTCCTCGCGCTTGCGCTCGCGTCCGCGCCCGCGCGCGCCAACCCGCTCGACGCCTTCGGCTTCGGCTCGCGCGAGACGGCGATGGGCGGCGCGGTGGCCGCCGACGTCCGCGACTTCACCGCCGGCTACTACAACCCCGCGGGCCTCGCGCTCGCTCACGGCTTCGAGTTCTCCGTCGGCTACTTCCGCGCCGATCACTCCCTGAGCATGAACGGGCACGACAACGGCGTCGATCCGGTCCGGGGCCTGGTGGCCGGCGGCGTCGTGCCCGGGAAGCTCTTCGGCATCCCGTTCGCCGTTGGCATCGGCATCCACATGCCCGACGATCGCCTCGCCCGCGTACGCGCCCTCGCGCAGGACCAGCCGCGCTGGGAGATGTACGACAACCGCAACCAGCGCCTCTGGTTCGGCGTGAACCTGGCCGTGAGCCCGACGCCGTGGCTCCAGCTCGGCGGCGGCCTCACGCTGATGGCGGCGACGCTGGCGCAGCTCGACATCTCCGGCGACTTCGACCTGCTCAAGCCGTATAGCTCGTCGCTCCGCCACCAGGTCGACGCGAACCTGCTCCTCGTGGCCTACCCGCAGTTCGGCGCCCGCGTCGAGGTGTCCAAGGACCTCGCCTTCGCGCTCGTCTACCGCGGGCAGTTCCAGATGGACCTCAACGTGGCCGCGCAGGTGCACGCCGGGGCCGCCACCGGGCCCGCGCAGGGCGCGACGCAGAGCGATCTGACGACGGTCGGCCTCGGCCTGCAGACCGACACGATCGACTCGTACCTGCCGCAGCAGGTGGTGCTGGGCACGTCGTGGCGCATCACCGACGACCTGCACGCCAACGTCGACGTCACGTGGGTCGACTGGAGCGCGTACATCCCGCCCGTCACACGGATCTCCACGCAGCTCGACATCCCGCCGCCCAAGGGTGGCTGGCCCTCCGGCATCCAGCCGCCGTCGCAACCCGCGCCGATCGTGATCCTGCCCATCCAGATCGTGGACCGCTTCGTGCCGCACGTGGGCGTCGAGTGGCGCGCGGTCGCGCGCTCTTCGTGGGAGGGCTTCGTGCGCGGCGGCTACGAGTACGACAAGAGCCCCATCGGGCCGCAGACCGGGCCCACGAACTACGTCGACGCCGATCGCCACGTCATCTCCACCGGACTCGGCGTGCGCCTGCTTCACCCGGCGGCCGTGCTCCCCGGCGACGTGCGCTTTGACGTGCACGGGCAGCTCAGCGTGCTGCCGACGATCACGGTCACGAAGGAAGACCCCGCCGACCTGGTAGGCAACTACACCGCCGGGGGCCACATCTGGAACTTCGGCGCCACCGGGACGGTGGGGTTCTAGATGCGGCTCGCGCGGCTTCTCTGCCTCGCTCTGCCGGCCTGCTCGACGCTGGCGTCGGCCGGCAGCGGCGACCAGGACCTCCCGTCGTCGGGGGTCGGTCCGTTCCAGGCGCTCTCGCAGACGCAGGTGGCTCCCGGGGACGTGGCGCCGTACGTGTTCCTCGGCGAGGCGTCCGCCTACCGCGAGCCGAGCGTCCTGCCGGCCACGAGCGATCCGGCGAGCCCCGCCGTGCTGATGTACGTGGTCGCGCACGGCGCGCAGGGCGACGTCATCGAGCGCACGCGCGCCGACGACGGCCGCTCGTTCTACGGGGACTCGCCCGACCTGCAGAACTTCCCCAGGCACATCCCGCCGACGGTGCTCTCGGCGACGCTCGCGTGGGAGGGCTACAGCGTCGGCGGTCCGAGCGCGCTGCGCGCCGCGGACGGCGCGGTGTGGCTCTACTACGCGGCCGCCGGGGGCATCGGCCTCGCCCGGTCGGGCGACGGCGGTCGCACGTTCACCAAGGCGGGGGCGCCCGTGCTGGGCCTGGGCTTCGACGTCGCCTGGGAGCGCACGGCACCTCGCGCGCCGAGCGTCGCGATCTTCCCCGACGGCACCTGGCACATGCTCTACGCGTCGGGCAGCGCGATCGGCGAGGCGACGAGCACCGACGGCGTGGCGTGGAAGCGCGTCGACGGCGATCCGTCCAGCCCGGCGCTGGATCCCGTCCTGGTCCCGAGCCCCACCGTCGATCCGAAGACGCTCGGCCCCGGCGAGCGTCCGCCCTTCGACGAGGGCGGCGTCGACGATCCGCTGCTGCTGCCGCGCGTCGACGGCACCGGGGCCTTGCAGGTGCGCGTGCTGTACACCGGCTACGGTGCGCCCGCGGGGGCGTCGCCGCGCCCCTCGTCGATCGGCTTCGCCGCCCGCTACGGGGTCGCGGGAGCCCTCGCCCGCCAGGCGGAGGCCGTCTACACGGCGCTCACGCCCGTGGCCGCCCCGGCCTACATGCAGGCCTCGGGGCCCGCCATGCTCTACGCGGCGCAGCAGAACACTTCGGCCGATCCGGGCCACTCCTTCCCGGCGATCATCGCGGCGTTCGACGTGTCGGGCGGCGTGCCGGGGCCGCTTGCCACGGCGCCTGGCAGCCCGTGAGGCCTCGCCGCGAGCACCGGGTAGACGGGGCGGCAGCCTCACGGCAGCGCGGTCACGGCTCTACAGGGGCTCCCGCCTACCGCCCCTGCACGCTGCCCCACAGCGCTTCGATCGCGATGCCTCGCGCGCCCGCGTCCGACGGCGGGAACGTGAGCATCCGCGCCGGCGCGACGAGGCACACGGCTGCGTTCTCGGCGACGCCCGCGCCCGGATCGACGCGCAGGCTCGCCCCCGCGAGGCGGCCGTCGTCGTCGATCTGCGCGACCAGGCGCGCCGCGCCCGGGACCAGCGCCCCGCGGCGCCCCTCGGTCGTCGCGCACGCGTCGAGCTCGTCGGCGAGCCGATCGATCGCGGCGCGCGCGACGTCGGCGTCGAGCCC
>JAJYCT010000295.1 GCA_021778125.1 Myxococcales bacterium | reverse complement strand
CCGATTGGCTGGCCACCGAGGTGGGCTTCCTCACGACGCTCGGCAGCTACCAGGACGCGCCGCTCAAGCTCGAGCCCTACCAGCTCGAGTTCCTCTCCACGCCGGCGCGCTACCGCTGCGTGGAGAAAGCGAGGCAGGTCGGCTTCTCCTGGCTGTTCGCCGCCGAGGCAGTCGCACGCGCCCACCTGCGCGACGCCCACACCGCGGTCTTCGTCTCGTTCAACCTCGCGGACTCCAAGGAGAAGGTCGCCTACTGCCAGCAGCTCCACGAGGAACTGCCGCTCGCCTACCAGAAGAAGCGCGTCGTCGATTCCAAGCTGGAGATCGCCTTCCAGTCGAACGGGATGTCGAAGCGCATCTCGCGCATCATCTCCAACCCGTCGAAGGCGCCGCGCGGCAAGAAGGGGGACATCTACCTGGACGAGCTGGCGCACTACGCTAACGATCGCGAGGTCTACCAGGGCTCGACCGCGCTCATCCTTCGGGCGCAGGGGCAGCTCACGGTCTGCTCGTCACCGCTCGGCCGGCGCGGCGCCTTCTGGGAGATCGCCCGGCAGGAGCTGCGGCCGTACCCGGCCTACTGGCGGCAGCGCGTGCCCTGGTGGCTGTGCTCCTTCTTCTGCACTGACGTGAAGCGCGCCGTGAAGGAGGCTCCGGACATGCCGACCGAGGCGCGCGTCGCCGCCTTCGGGACCAAGGGCATCCGCGACCAGCTCGCCTCGCTGGTGGTGGACGAGTTCCAGCAGGAGTTCGAGGTGCTCTACAGCGACGAGGCCATGTCCTACTACCCCTACGAGCTGATCCTGCCCTGCACCAGCGACGACCTCATGATGGCCGACGACTTCGATGCTTTCGGTGAGGTGAAGGGGCGGCTGGTGGCGGGCTTCGACGTCGGCCGCCGCCGCGACCGCTCCGAGCTGGCGGTCTTCGAGGAGGTGGCCGGACGCAAGCTCTGCCGGATGCTCCGGAGCTACGACCGGGTGCCCTTCGCGTCGCAGGCCGCGGAGCTGCGCCATCTGCTCGACCTGCTCCCCGTTGCGCGGCTCTCCATCGACCAGAGCGGGCTCGGCATGCAGCTCGCCGAGGACCTCCGGCGCGACTACCCGCAGGTGGTCCCCGAGAGCTTCACGACCGAGTCGAAGGAGCTGTGGGCGACCGACCTCAAGATCCTCCTCCAGCGCCACGAGGTCGTCCTGCCGCGGGACCGCGACCTCGTCTCGCAGATCCACTCGATCAAGAAGCACGTCACGCCCGCTGGCCGGGCGATGTTCGACGCCGAGCGCGACGCCCGTGGCCACGCCGACCGCTACTGGGCGGTGGCGCTCGCCTGTCGCAAGGAGCGCGGCCCGGCGCCGGGGGACGTGCCGGAAATTGGCATCCGGGTGTTCGGATGATGCCGACCGCCCACAGCGACGAGGTCGTCGCCCGCAGCCCGATCGAGCGGCTCCTGCGCTTCCTCGACCGGTGCGCGCGCGGCGCCTTCTTCGGCAAGGTGACGATCACCTTCCAGAACGGGCGCGTCTGCGACGTGAAGATCGAGCAGAACAAGAAGCTGGATGAGCTGTGACGCTGCTGACGGCGCGGGACTACTTCGCGCCGACGTGCGCCCGGATGGCCGCAACTGTATCGGGCGCGCTCCGGGCGAGCCTCGCGAGCAACTCGTCGAAGGTGACCGGCGGATTCCGGAGGTCACCGGTCTGCTCCCGGAGGAGAGCGACGAAGGCGTCGGCATCGAGGTCGAAGAGGTTGCCGAGGAAGTGGTCTGGAGCCTGCGCCTCGATACCCTCTGGAAGCGCCGCGAAGTCTCGCAGGTTCGAAGTGACGATCACTTGGGCTCCGCCCTTCAGGGCTGCGGCGGCGACATGGCGATCCTTCTCGTCGTTCGTCATCGCGGCGACGAGACTTTCGTAGTCGGCAACCTCAGCCTCCGGAAACTCCCTTTCCATGACGGCGCGTAGCTTCGCCGCCTTCTCCGCGGTCATCGCCCCCTGGTCGACGAGGCTTCGAACCATCTCGTCCAAGATCTGCGATGACCAACGGAGCTGATAGAACCCTACCGCCGCGGTACGCAGGAGCGTGTCCCGCAGCGTGAAGGGGAAAAGCACGTTCGCGTCCAGGAGGACGATGAAGGGAGCCGGGACCATTCAGACCGACGCGCAGGCTACTCCTTCAGCTCCGCGTCGTAACCGCCGAACTCCTGAGTCAGCCGGGAGAGTTCGCGCAGTCCGGCTCGCCGATCCTTGTCCCTTTGCTCCTTGAACGAGAGGACATCGACGATGCGGATGCGTCGGTGCTTGCCGGTCCTGCGGAATGGTATCCGCCCTTCTTCGAGCAACCGCACGAGATACTGCCGGGAGACGTTGAGCAGGTTGGCCGCCTGCTGGGTGGTGACCTCCTTGCTGACAGGTACGACGGTGATCGCATCGCCCCGCGCCATGACCTCGACGACGCGCTCGAGCACGGTGAACACCGATTCGGGAAGCGGGATGCTCTGCCCCTCGGGCCCCACGAGCTTGCACTTTGGCGGCCGACGCCTCGGCCGCTGGACCATCCCCTCCATGGCCCGCGATAGCTCGACGACCTCGGCTCGCTGTCCGGGGGGAGCCGCGACGGGCGTCATGCGGCGGATCAGACCTTCGTAGGAATGGACCGCGCTGGTGGCCATTGGCAACCTCCACGGATAGCTTAGATCGGACTCGACCCAGATGCAACTCCAATCGACGCAGCCACACCCCAGCCACACCAGCGGGTGATCGGACATCGACCACGGCAGGATAGTCGATGACCGCACGACGCGACGGTTCTTGTCGCATCACGCGAGTTCTGGACCTCAGGCGACAGCGCAGGCCCTTGGTCTCCCGCAACTCCCCGTTCGAAGAAGCTCGTGCGCCACGACGGGTCGATCTGGCAGATCGCCAGCGCCTCCTGACGGCGTGGACAACCGCCGCCCTCTGCGCTAGTATCTGGAGCCAGTAGACTACGGGTCGTCGAGTCACTCGAGCCCCGGCCGGCCGGAGATCTTCTCCGCCCGCGCCGGGGCTCTTCGTTTCTGGAGGCCGCAGATGATCGACGTGGAAGCGCTCAAGTCCCTCGCCGCCGAGGACGAGGCCGCCTGGAACGCGCTCTGGCAGAAGACCGGCGAGGCGACTCTCACGCAGGACGAGGCGCAGCGAGCGCTCGCGTGCCTCTGGCGAAGGACCCATCTCTGGATCGCCCGGCACATGCCCGACTACGTGGCCGACTTCCCGACGTGCAAGCGCTACCCGGGCATCCTCAAGCCGCGTCGCGAACTCTACTGGACCGACCACGGCACCGAGGGGCTCACGCACGAAGGGACGCTCGCCTGGTTCTCGTCGCGACGCTGGCCGGTGAACGACCCCGCGACCGACAAGCCACTCCTCGGCCCCGACGGCCAGCCCGTGCTGAAGCTCCAGGGCGGCTCGACCCACTTCGTGATCGCGCTCGACGGCACGGTCTTCTACCTGATCGACCTCGGCGACGGCGCCTGGCACGAGCCGAAGCGCAACCGGGACTCCTGGTCGGTCGAGATGGTCAACGCCCTCGACCTGCACGAGGAGAACGGCGAGTGGCGGACCTGGTGCGGCCGCTACCCCTACGTCGAGAGCTACCCGCCGGTGGAGCTGACGCTGCCCTGGCGGGGCACGCGCTTCATGCAGCCCTACGACGCGCGGCAGGCCGTCGCGAACATCAAGCTGAAGCGCCTGGTGATGGCGGCGCAGCCAGGGCGGCTCGCGCCGGCGCGGATGTCGCAGCACTCGGACTGGCGCACCGACAAGCTCGACTGCGGGCCGCTCTGGCCGATTGCCGAGATCAACGCCGCGGCCTTCTCGACCACGCCCATCGCGGAGTTGGCCTGGGTCAAGGCGCTGTCGGCTGCGGGAGCGCTGCCGGCGTCGTTGGAGTCCCCGGACAGCCAGGCGCTCGCCGCTCGGGAGGGGAACCTCTCCTCGGTCGTCGACCCAATCGCGAGCCTGCGCGAGGTCCAGCAGGCGCTCCTTGTGCTCGGCTACGCGCTGCCGCTCTCCGGCGCCGACGGCCACCTCGGCCCCGAGACCGCCGCGGCGGTGCGTGCCTTCCAGGCCGACTGGACCAAGGCGCACCCGGACGACGCGATCGCGGCGGACGGCATTCCGGGCGCGGAGACCGAGAAGCGGCTCGCTGCGGCCTGCACCGAGCGGGGTGTGACGCCGTGAGCGCGAAGCGGACCCTGCGCATCTTCGAACTGCCGCCCGGTGCCTCGCCCCAGGATCGGCCGCACCCGGGCGCGACCGTTCCGCTCACCTCACGCACCCACGCCGAGGCGCGCAAGGAGGCGATGCGCGCGCTCGCCGACGGAGGCCGGCTGCTGTCCCTCAGCTTCACGCTCGACGGCAGCCTGGTCGCGGTGGTGGAGAGGGCGGCAGCGAGCGAGCCGCGGAAGTCTGGATCGCACTGATGTCGCGCGAGCTGGCCAGCCGGGCGGCGCGCGCCTTCGACCGCGCCAACGTCCCCATCCTCAAGGCGCACGTCCTGGGCGCGATGCCCGACTCGAACGCCCGCAGCTCGGTCGATGAGAACGAGCGGCTCTTCGTCGAGGCCGGCGCCATCGTGCCGCCTTACGACCCCGAGGCGCTCTGCCTGCTTTTGGAGAACTCCAACTCGCTGCGCCAGAACATCGACGCCTACGTCACCAACATCGACGCGTTCGGCCACCGCTTCGAGCCGGTCATCGACCTCGACGCGGATGACGCCAACCAGCGCATCGCGAACGCCATCTACGTCGAGCGGCTCGCGGCGAAGGAGGCGGAGCGCGACGACCCTATCGTCCAGGAGAAGCCTCTCGTCCCCACGGCCGCCGAGATCGCAGCGCGCAAGAAGGAGGTCGCCGAGACCATCCGCATGGAGCGCTCGCGCCTCGAGACCTTCTTCGACTTCTGCTGCGTCGACCTCTCCTTCGTGACGCTGCGGCGCCGGACCCGGCAGGACATCGAGACGCTCGGCAACGGCTACTGGGAGGTCCTGCGCAACGCTTCCGGCGAGATCGTGCAGTTCGTCTACGTGCCCGGCTTCACCATGCGGCTGCTCCGCCTCGACCCGGAGCCGGTGCTCGTGGACATGAAGGTCAAGGTGAGCGACCTCGCCTTCGACGCGGTGACGGTGCCCCGGCGCTTTCGCCGCTATGTCCAGATCCTCGAGACGCAGGTGGTCTACTTCAAGGAGTTCGGCGATCCGCGCATCCTCTCGCGCAAGACCGGCGAGCTCGTGTCGAGCGTCGAGGAGCTGCGCGGCCGCGACCCGTCGGACGGTCCGGCGACCGAGATCCTCCACTTCAAGCTGCACAACCCCCGCTCGGCCTACGGGACGCCGCGCTGGATCGGAAACCTCCTCGCGGTGCTCGGCTCGCGTCAGACCGAGGAGATCAACTTCCTCTACTTCGAGAACAAGAGCGTGCCGCCGCTCGCGCTGCTCGTCTCCGGCGGCCGGCTGTCGAAGTCGTCGATCCCGCGCATCGAGGACTTCATCGAGAACCACATCAAGGGCAAGCGGAACTTCTTCAAGGTGCTTGTGCTCGAAGCCGAGCCGGCGCAGGGCGCTCCGGAGTTCGCCCACAGCGGGAGGATGCGCATCGAGCTGAAGCCGCTCACCTCCGCGCAGCAGCAGGACGAGCTGTTCAGCTCCTACGACGAGCGCAACATCGACAAGGTGGGGCAGGCGTTCCGGCTGCCCCGGCTGCTGCGCGGCGACATCCGCGACTTCAACCGGTCCTGCTACTCGGCGGACACCGAGACGCTGACCGAGAACGGCTGGAAGCGCTTCCCGCAGATCGGGCCGGGCGAACGGATCGCCGTCTACGACCCCGCCAAGGACGACCTCCGTTTCGACGTGCCGGCGCGCAAGCACGTGGCGCACGTGAAGGAGGACCTTCTCCACTTCGAGAGCCTGCACACCGACGTTCTCGTCACCGCCGACCACAAGATGCTGGCGCGGTGCCCGGGACGGTTGTGGCAGCAGGAGCCGGCCAGCCAGGTGGCGAAGCGCGCCCGCTTCGAACTCCTTTGCGCTCCGGGCACCGACGGCGCTGGCACGGAGCTTCGCAGCTTCGTCCTCCCGAAGGTCTGCGAGATCGAACGGGGTCACCGGCACGTGCCGATTCCCGGGGACCTGTGGCTCGAGTTCCTGGGCTACTTCATGTCCGACGGCGGGCTCCTCGAAACGGACCACCCGACGGCGCCGTACCTGGTCTTCGTCCGTCAGAAGAAGCCGCTCTACGAGGGGCGGATGCGGAGGTGTCTCGAGGCAATCGGCTGGAGTTTCTCGACGCAGGTCAAGGAGGACGGAACGAGCGTCTTCTGCATTTCCAACCGCTGCCTCCGGGCCTGGCTTACCGAGCACTGCGGCGGCCGGAGCCCCGGCAGGCATCTCCCGTGGTCCTACGTGACGGGCCTTCCCGTGCGCCAGCTCCGGATCCTCTTTCGCACGATGATGGAGGGGGATGGCACGCGCGCGATGGATCTGCTGTCGGGCGCCTACCACTCGGCATCCGAGGTCCTGGCCGACCAGGCACTTGCGGTCTGCGTCCGGCTGGGCCTGCGCGCGCACGTGAAATGGAACGAAGGGAGCGGTGTCTACCGGATCCTCTGGGCCGAGCGTCGGACCACCCAGCTCAACCCGCGTACGCACGTCTGCAGGGTTCCCTACGAGGGAGACGTCTACTGCTTCGAGTGCCCGGGAGCCGGCTTCTTCGTGACCCGGCGCAACGGCAAGGTCGCGATCCAGGGCAACACCGCCGATGCTGCGTTGCACTTCGCCGAGATGCAGGTCTTCCAGCCCGAGCGCGACGAGTTCGACTTCCTCATCAACCGCAAGGTGCTCTCGGACATGGGCATCGGCTTCTGGCGCTTCCGCTCGAATGCGCCGCTGACGCGCGACCCGGCCACGATGACCGAGATGCTCGTCT
>JAJYCT010000294.1 GCA_021778125.1 Myxococcales bacterium | reverse complement strand
CGAGGTCGTGGCGGTCGACGCGGCCGAGCGCGCCGCGTTCTTCGTCGACGCGCTGCCTCTGGGCCTGCGCCTGCTCGACTGACTCGGTCGCGCGCGCACCGAGCAGGCCGACCTTCGCGGTCGGCCGCTCAGCGGCAGACGCCGTAGCCCGCGTCGGCCGGGAAGCCGAGCGCGACGAGCGCGCCGCCGTCGCCCGCCTTGCACGAGCCCTGCAGGCACTCGGTCGCCGAGCCGAGGGGGCTGCAGAGCTGTGGATCGCTGCCGAGGCACGTGGGCTGGCAGGTGCTCGTGTGCGTCCCGATCGAGCAGTCGATGGTCGTCGGCTGCAGGCAGCAGACCTGGGTCTGCGGGCAGTCGGCCGCGCTGGTGCACTTGAGCGCGAGGGCGCACCCGCACGTCGCGCCGCAGGTCCCGCCGCTCGTGTCGACGCAGCACTGGGACGTCACGCCGCACGGCAGGCCCGGCCCGCACGCGGCCGGCGGGCCCGCCTCGGCGGCGTCGGCGGCGCCGCCGTCGCCCGGGCTTCCGGTGTCGACGCCCGGCGATGCGTCGTCGCCGGTGCCCGTGTCTTCGCCGGCGGCGGAGTCGGCGGCCGAGTCGAGCGACGCGGCGTCGGCGTCCGGGGGGGCGCCCGACGACGAGCTGCTGCAGGCGAGGCCGGCGAGCGAGCAGAGGGCCGCAAGCGCGGCGGCGGAGACGAGCCAGGGCAAGCGCACGGGCCCGAGCCTAGCACCCGGTGCGCGGCGCGCGCGTGAACGCAAGCCGCGCCCGCGCCTCGTGCAGGTCGCGCACGACCGCGTCCGCGAGAGCGCCGAACGGCGCCGGATCGCCCTCGGGCACCGCGATGACGCGCATGCCCGCCGCGCGCCCCGCGCGCACGCCGGAGAGCGAGTCCTCGAGCACGACGCACTCGCCGGCGGCGACCCCGAGGCGCCGCGCGGCCTCGACGAAGATGTCCGGCGCGGGCTTGGGCTGCGCGACGCAGTCGCCGGTGACCACCGCGCCGAAGCGCGCCCGGACGCCGAAGCGCGCGAGCACGGCCTCGACCAGCCGCCGCGCCGACGACGAGCCCACCGCGCGCGGCACGCCCCGCGCCTCGGCCTCGACGAGCAGCTCGGCGAGGCCCGGCTTGAGCGATAGCTCCCCCGCGCGCTCGATGAACGCGTCGACGATGACGTCGGCGTCGCGCTCCACGTCGACCGCGAGCCCGAGCTCGTCGCGCATCACCCGCAGCGTGTTCGCCATGCCCCGCCCCACGCACGCGCGCCCCAGCTCCGGCGTGAAGTCGCCCCCGCGCGCCCGCGCGAAGTCGCGCTCGACGCGGAACCAGAGCGGCTCCGAGTCGACGATGAGGCCGTCCAAGTCGAACACGAGGGCGCGGCACGCGATGGGGACGGACACGCGCAGTAGCTAGCAGCGCCGCCGCTCGTAAACCACCAGCTCGCCGAGCGTCTCGTGGTCGCGCGTCCCCACGAGCACCATCCCCACCTTCTCGATGACGCGCACCGAGGCCCGGTGCCACGCGAACGTCGCGGCCTGCACGGCCGCCACGTGCGGGTGCGCGAGCGCCCAGGCGAGGCACGCGTCCACCGCCTCGGTCGCGTAGCCGCGCCCCTGCGACGCCTCCTCCACGCCGTACGCGATCTCGGCCACGCCCGCGTCGCCCGGATCGCCGTGGAAGACGACGCTGCCGACCACGCGCGCCCCGCCGTCGGGCGGCCGCGCGATGAGGACCCGGTCGCCCCAGAGGCGCACCTCGGGAGCCGCCCGGATGGCCCCGAGGGACGCCGTGAACGCGCGCTCGATGAGCTCCCGGTTCGGCCAGCGCTCGGGCATCCGGGCCTGGACGAGCGCCTCCGCGTCCTCGCGTCGGCCCAGCATCACCGCCTCCACCATGGGCAGCGTGATGGCCACGAGCTCCAGCCGGGGGGTGCGCAGGAGGGGCGGGAGGGGGGCCGGGGTGGGCGACGTCGGCATGCGAAGCCTCTCCCGATGCTCGCTCCGGCGGCGGCGCGGTCAAGTCATCCGGCGAGACGGCCTGTGCGAAAACTTATGGGAGGACCGGAAAAGCATGGCGGGCCGGCTGGATCGTCCTCGCCCACCCCCGGCGACCGTGATAGGCGAGAGTCGCGGGACGGGTTACGGGAGCGAAGTGATGCGCTTCGGATGGGCTCCGGGCGGTACTGGGTCGATCAGCAAGGGCCGGCGGGCCTGTTACAGTGAGGTCGGCATGCCTTCGAAGGGTCTTTGGGTCGTCGTCGTGGTTCTCGCAGCAGCTGCGAGCGTCGGGTGCTCGCACGTGGCGCCGTACGAGCGCGGCAAGCTGGCGCACCCCATGATGACGGCCGACGACCTCGAAGGTCCCGCGGCGGCGCACGTGCTCGCAGTGCACGAAGGGGCCACCGGGGGAGGCTCGCTCTCCGAGAGCGGCTGCGGATGCAACTGACGGCGAACGTCCGCCCTCGCAACACCTTCCGTACCTTGCTCCTCGTCGTCGCGGCCTTGCTGGCCGCGCTGTCGTGGGGAAGCACGGTGCGAGCCTCGCCGTCGGACGACGAGGACCACCCGGCGACCGCCCGCGACGACGGCAAGGACGACTCGAAAGACGAGGCGGCGAAGACGGCCAAGAAGGCCGCTACCAAGAGCCTCGAGGACACGGCCACCGAGCGCGCCGGCACCGAGATCGCCGGCTACCTCGACAGCGACCACGTCGCCGTCTTCACGCCGTCGGTCCACGCCGGCATCGAGAACGTCAGCGGCGCCTCGATCAACGCGAGCTACCTCGTCGACGTCGTCTCCGCGGCGTCGGCCGACATCGTCTCGACCGCGTCGAACCGCTGGCAGGAGGTCCGCCAGGCCGGCAGCCTCGGGGCGCAGTACAAGCCCCACGACTTCGGCGTCGGCCTCGGGGGCTCGGTGTCGAGCGAGCCGGACTACTTGTCGGTCGGCTTCTTCTCGACCATCGTCAAGGACTTCGACGAGAAGAACTACACCCTCACCGCCGGCTACGGTTACAGCCACGACACGGCCGGCCGGTGCGGCGACAACGGCCAGTGCACGCCCTTCAGCGTCTTCTCCCGCCCGCTGCAGCGCGGCTCGTTCAACGTCGGGCTCGCGTGGGTCGTCGATCGGGCGTCGCTCGCGTCGGTCACGGCAGACATGGTCTTCGAGAGCGGCGACCAGTCCAAGGTCTACCGCTACATCCCGATGTTCTCGCCGGGGATCGCGCCGCAGATCCCCAACGGCGCCTCGGCGGCGCTGGTCAACAACTACCGGCTCCCGGAGAGGCCGCTCGAGCAGCTGCCGCTCGCGCGGCGCCGCTTCGCGCTGACGGGGCGCTACGCGCACCGGTTCGAGACGTCGACCGTCCGCCTCGAGGAGCGCTTCTACGACGACGACTGGGGCCTGCTCGCCTCGAGCACCGACGCGCGCTGGATCTTCGATCTCGGCAAGCGCTTCGCGCTCTGGCCGCACGCGCGCCTGCACGTGCAGAAGAGCGTGTCGTTCTGGGAGCGCGCGTACGTCTCGGCCAACCCCGGCGCCAACGGCGACGGGTGGAACCTGCCGCTCTACCGCACGGGCGACCGCGAGCTCGGGCCGCTCTGGACCACCGAGGGCGGCGGCGGCATCAAGTGGTATCTAGGGAGTGACACCGATCCTCGCAGCTGGCAGCTCGGCTTCACGGCGGACGCGATGTACACGGCGTACACGAACGACATCTACCTCACCAGCCGCACGGGGTACCTCGGCGCGTGCACGCTCGAGGCGGAGTGGTGATGCGCCGCCCGCCCCTCCCGTGCGCACTGCTGCTGGCCGCCGCGCTCGCCGCGGGCGTGATGGCCTGCGTCGACGCGACCCACGACGCCCAGGTCGCCGCCCTCGGCGGCGAGGACCCCGCCGTGCCGGCCGGCCCGGATCACCGCCCGGGCCAGCCGTGCGACGTCTGCCACGGCGGGGAGGGGCCCGCGAAGCTGCAGTTCAGCGTCTCGGGCACCACGTTCATGTACGGCGACAACTCGAGCGTCCCGGCCAGCGGGGCCACCGTGCAGATCGAGGACGCGACCGGGGCCTTCTGGCACGTGACGGCGAACAGCGTCGGCAACTTCTTCATCCTGAAGAGCGACTGGTCGCCCGTGTTCCCCATCACGTGCCCGAGCATCCAGGACAGCCAGGGCAACGGCAGCTACAGCATGACGACGCTCGACAACCGCGCCGGGTCCTGCAACGCGTGCCACACGCTCCAGGCGGGCCCGAACTCCGTGGGCCCCATCTTCGTCCACAGGTCCCCGGATGGAGGCTGAGCGATGAACCCTCGCGCCCTGCCCCTCGCCCTCGCCACGGCCAGCGTCGTCGCGACCGCGCTCGGCGTCGCGTCGTGCGCCGTGCAGAACACGCGCATCGGCATCGAGGCGCCGCCCTACAGCGAGACCTCCTTCAAGCCGCTCGGCGACTTCCTCGTGTACCGCTGCGGCACGCTCGACTGTCACGGGCAGCCGGGGCGCAACCTGCGCATCTGGGGCGCCAACGGCATGCGCCTCGATCCCGAGGCGAGCGCGAACTCGGACTTCGGCGGCCCGCCGACGACCAACGACGAGTACGTCGCGACGTATCGCTCGCTGGTCGGCCTCGAGCCGCAGGTCATGACGACCGTGTGGACAGGGTGTCAGGGGCAGAACGGCCCCGACGGCGGCGCGGACTATCCGCCGCCCGAGGTCTGCCACCCCGAGCTGCTGACCTTCGTGCAGAAGGCGCGCGGCACCGAGAAGCACAAGGGCGGGCAGCTCATCTGCCTGTCGCCACCGTGCCCTCCGGGCATCCCCGACCCCGCGCCGTACGACCTGCAGGACGTGTGCATCGTCTCGTGGCTCGAGGGGAACGTGAACGCGACCGCCTGCCGGACCGCGGCGCGCTCGCACTACGGACTCCCCCAGGACGCCGGCGCCGAATGATCCGATCTCGCTTCGTTCAGGTCCTCGCCGGGGTCTCCGTTCTGGCCGTCGCCGCCCTCGTGACCACGCCGGCCCTGGCCGTCGACAAGCGGGTCGAGTCCGCGGCCAGGAAGGCCATCCAGAAGGCGTCCTCCGAGTACCTCGCCACGAACTACGAGGCCGCAGCCGCCCGCCTGCAGAAGGCGGCGCGCGCATGCGGCGCCAGGAAGTGCTCTCCCGGCACCCTCGCGGCCGTGCTGCGCGACCTCGGGACGATGCAGTTCCGCAACGGCGACCTCGGCGCCGCGCAGAGGACGTGGGCGCAGGCGTTCAAGGCGCAGGCGGACATCACGCTCAACCCGGACTACGACACGCCCGACCTGCGCGCGGCCTTCGAGGAGGCCCGAGGCGGCGGCGGTGCGATGGGCGAGCAGCCCTCGGGCGACTTCGCCCACACGCCGGCCGGCGAGCAGAAGGTCAACACGCCCCTGCCGGTCTACGTCGAGTACTCGGGCTCGAGCCAGATCGCGCGTGTGGTCGTCAAGTACAAGGGCGCCGCGGCAAAAGACTGGGGCCGTATCGATCTCAAGCGGATGGGCAGCGGGTGGGGCGGGCAGATCCCGTGCAGCGCCGTCACCAAGGGCACGCTGCGCTACTGGGTGCAGGGCTTCGACGATGGCGGCGATCCGGCCGCCAGCTCGGGCGACCCGAAGCACCCGTACACGGTGCCCATCAAGGACGACATCTCGGGTGAGGCCCCGCACCTGCCGGGCAAGAGCGCCCCCAGCGGCTGCGGCGAGGAGGCCGAGTGCCCGCCCGGGCTGCCGGGGTGTGGCGGCGAGGAGGGCGAGAAGTCGGGGGAGGGCGGCGGCGGCGGGGAGGCGGCTGCGCCTCCGCCGGGGACGTACGCGCGCCTTTGGTTCGGCCTCTCCGGGATGCTCGACTTCATCTCGCTGCCCTCCGGCACCGACGTCTGCCTGCTCAACCCCGGCACGGCGGCGCCGCTCAACAGCGGCAACCTGTACTGCACCAACCCCGACGGCAGCGACTTCCCGCGGCGCGACGACAGGGGCACGCAGAACAGCCAGCTCCATCCGGGCACCGCGGGGCGCATCGACGGCGGGATGCAGCCGGGCAACGTGCGCGTGATGGCGTCGTTCGACTACGCGCTCAGTCCGGCGCTCCTGGTCGGCGCGCGCCTCGGCTACGTCGCCAACGCGTACACGGGCAAGGCCGCCGTGGCCGACGGGCACGCGTGGGGCCCTCACCTCGACGCCGAGGTGCGAGGCACGTACCTCTTCGGCACCGCTCCGCTCGCGAACGTGGGCTTCGCGCCGATGGTCTTCGCCGGCGGCGGGATGTCGGAGTTCGACGGGCACGTGACGACCATCGTCACGCTGACCACGCAGGAGCCCGTGAACGTGTGGAAGACGGCGGGGCCGTTCTTCCTCGAGGCCGGCGGCGGCGTCCGCTACGCGTTCTCGCTGCGCGCGGCGTTCACCGCGGCCGCGCGCGTCAACCTCGCGCTGAGCGGCGGGACCCTCATGACGTACGGTCCGGAGCTCGGCATCCAGTACGGGTTCTGACGTGGGCCCCGGCTCGCTCGCCGTCGCGGCCAACGGGCTGACGCACCACGTGCTCGAGTGGGGCCCGGGCCGCGCGGGGCCGACGGCGCTGCTGCTGCACGGGTTCATGGACGCGGCCGCGACGTGGGACCGGGTCGCCCCCGCGCTCGCCGCGGCGGGGATGCGCGTGCTCGCCCCCGACCTGCGCGGCTTCGGCGACGGCGCGCGGGTGCCGGCGGGCGCGTACTACTACTTTCCCGATTACGTGCTCGACGTGGTCGAGCTGGTCGACGCGCTCGTGCCGCCGGGCGCGCCGCTGGTGCTCGTGGGGCACTCGATGGGCGGCACGGTGTCGACGCTGTACGCGGGGACGACGCTGTCGCGCGTGACTCGCCTGGTGGTCGCCGAGGGGATGGGCCCTCCCGACAGCGAGCACGTGCACGTGCCCGACCGCATGCGCACCTGGATCGACGGGGTGCGCGGCGCGC